>NZ_KV789362.1:0-5898 GCF_001807555.1 Brevibacterium sp. HMSC08F02
ACACCACGGTAAACGAACCCTCCCACTGAATGGTTCCAGAATTCGTTTCAGGGTCGATTGTGCCTTTGCCACCGGAGATCTCAACGAAGTTGCCCGATTGCTTGGCTTTGTCGCCGTTCCACGTGTTGAGCCTCTCGCCTTCCGGGGTCTGGCACTTGTTGTCCCACGTGATCGGCTGTGTGCCGCCATCAGCGGTAGGCCGCAGGATCTTGACGTTGCCCTCTTCCGGGCTGAAGAGCTTCTTAGCTTCGGCATCTTCCTTTGACCACGGTGAGGACTTCCCGGCATCGCCGGATACACCGGCGGACAGGAAGTTGCATGTGCCGGGAGCATAAGCGCCCGCACCGGATTCGGCGTTGATACCCCAGCTGAAGACAGCGTCCGAAACATTGAGTTCTGCGGCCTGGGCGGGGTGCGCGGACAGCAGACCGGCCCCGCCCAGCGCGAATGCCACGCTTCCGGCCAGGCAGGCGCGCCAATTGCGGCGCGAAGGCGCGCTCGATGATGACTTCATTGTTCTCCTTGTGGACTTACGTCGTGCGTACATTTCGCAACTGATTTACGAGAAACTGACTTGACCTAAAATGTTTAGGTAAGGCTATCCTTAGTTATAGTCACCCTGTAAGTCAACTCACGGTTTGGTGAATGTTTGTTGAGTGCCTCAGGCGCACTCGAACAGAAAAGGAAGCAATGAAACTCAACTCTCGGGCGTGGCGCCGGGCTGAAGAACCCGGTCGCCCAGGAGGCCTGAATCGGGCTTTGCGCCGCGTGCCTCGCCGTACAAAACGGCGTGCCGCAGCAACCGCAGCGTTGCTCGCCGTGGGGCTTTTTCTGTGGAACAACGGTTTGCACAACGTCGGTACCCTCAATGCCGCGCACTCCCAACAGTGCGTACCCCCGCCGGCGACCTCGGCGGCGCAGCTTCCGAACATCCCGGATGTTCCCAGCTCCGAAAAACGTCCGGTCAGCAAGATCCACGGCCCGACCACTGCCTACACCCAGGCGTCCGAAATCCGGCCGATTGCAGATTTCGCAGATCAGCAGCAGACCCTCCCGGTGACTGTCACCTCGGACGATGGCCCCGAACAGACGGTGCGTGACACCTCGAGAATTCTGGCGCTCAACCAAAACGGCGGTTTGGCCGCCGCGGTTGTCGGCCTGGGTCTGGGCTGCAATCTGGTCGGCCGTGATGTTTCCACGCAGATGTCGTCGCTCATGCCGGGCCAGAAAGAACTTCCGCTGGTTACCCAGAACGGGCACGAACTCAACGCGGAGGCAATCCTCAATCTGGCACCCACAGTGGTGCTGACCGATTCGACGATCGGCCCCTATGACGTTCAGCTTCAGCTGCGCAATGCCGGCATCCCGGTGGTGTTCATTCCGTCGGCGACGGAGGACGGTGTGCAGGGCGTCAGCCCGCAGATCGTTGCGGTTGCCAAAGCGCTGGGCCTGCAGGATGCGGGTGAACAGCTGGCCAAGCGCGTCGATAAGGAAATCGCCGAAACCCAAAAGAGAATCCAGGCACTCGCACCGGACAATCCGGCGGACCGTCCGCGCACGGTGTTCCTGTATCTGCGCGGCGACATCTACTACTGGTTCGGCAAAGGCTCCGGCGCAGACTCTCTGATTCAGGCGATCGGCGGACGTGATGTTGCCACCGAAGTCGGCTTTGCGGGCATGTCACCGACCAACGCGGAAGCCCTGGTGAAGGCCGCCCCGGACGTCATTTTGGTCATGACGAAGGGCCTGGAGAGCGTCGGCGGCATCGACGAAGCCCTCAAACTGCCGGGCATTGCGCAGACTCCCGCCGGCAAACACCGTCGGATTGTCGATATGAGTGACTACGAAGTCATGAGCTTCGGCCCACGCACCGCGGAGGTCATCGCAGCCCTGGGCACGGCAGTCCACGCCCCCGAATACGCCTACGTCCCACAGGAAAAGTCCGCTGAAGCGGATGCCTAAGGAGAAAACCCTTGAGCACTACTCATTCCAGATCTGCTGAGCGTTTCGACGCGCCCGCACCTTTTGCCGGTTCGCCTTTGGACGAACAGCGCACGAGGCGCCGCTCCCGTTCTGCTTCTTCGGCGCCTGCCGCCCGGGTTCCGGGGGAGGGACGCGGTGAGAAACCTTCCGGGAGGGTGTCGGCTGCTCGGGTGACCACCGTTTTCACCACTTTGGTGGTTCTGCTTCTTGGCGGAACTCTGCTTTCGGCCATGTTGGGTCAGCTCTACATTGCGCCGAAGGAAGTTGTGGGTTCCGTTCTGCAGTCGGTGGGCATCAACTGGCTGCCCGGTCCGTCGCACGAATTCGGTGCTGAGGCCCTGTGGGAGGTGCGCTTCCCGCGGATTGTTCTGACGGTCTTTGTGGGTGCTGCCTTGGCTATTGCCGGTGCTGTTATGCAGGGCATCTTCGGCAATCCGCTGGCTGAACCGGGCACGATAGGAGTGTCTTCTGGTGCTGCGGTCGGTGCGTCGTTTGCGTTTCTGCACGGCCTGAGCTTCCTGGGCGGATTCACGGTTCCGTTCCTGGCGTTTGTGTGCGGTCTGGTGACAACGATCGTCGTGTACGTCTTGGCGCGGTCGAACGGCCGGACGGAAGTCGTCACTTTGATCCTCACGGGTGTTGCGGTCAACGCGATTTCCGGTGCGCTCATTTCGTTCATCGTGTTCAAAGCCCCCACGCAGGCACGTGAGCAGATCGTGTTCTGGCAGATGGGCAGCTTCAACGGCAGCCGGTGGGAACAGGTTGCGATTGTCGTTCCGCTGGTGGTCGTGGGAATCGGCCTGACGATGTTTCTGGCCCGGGGCCTGGACCTGGTGTCTCTGGGTGAAAAGGCGGCCCGCCACCTGGGTGTCGATGTTGAGCGTCTGCGCTTGTACGCCATGGTCCTGTCGGCTCTGCTGGTCAGTGCTGCGGTTGCGTTTGTCGGCATCATCGCCTTCGTCGGTCTGGTGGTTCCGCACCTGATGCGCATGCTGTTGGGACCGGGCCACCGTCTGCTGCTGCCGGCATCGGTGCTCGGCGGCGCGGTGCTGCTGACCTTTGCCGACCTGGCTGCGCGCACGCTCATCGAGTTCGCCGACCTCCCGATTGGCATGCTGACCGCGCTGATCGGCGGACCCTACTTCTTCTATCTGCTGCGCCGCAGCCGTCGTGAGGCAGGAGGCTGGGCATGATCGAAAAGCTGCGTCGCAGCCGTGAAAGCCGTCTGCCGGAAGTCCCCGCACCGGGAAGCACCGTGCTGTCGGTGGACCAGGTGACGGTGTCCTACGACGGCGAAAGGAAGGTACTTGAGGGGGCCAGTCTGGATGTCCGGGCGGGCGAGGTGCTGGCTCTTGTCGGTCCCAACGGCGCCGGGAAATCGACACTTTTGGGTGTCATCACCGGCGATGTTGAGGAAGCCTCCGGGTCAGTCACCATCAACGATCACCCGTCCTATGCCTGGAACACCCGCGAACTGGCTATGCGCCGGGCTGTTCTGCTGCAGCAGGTCGATGTGTCCTTCGCGTTTACGGTGTTGGAGGTCGTTGAAATGGGCCGCGCCCCGTGGCAGCGGACGCAGGCGGCAGCCGATGACGACACGATCGTGTCCGCAGTCCTGGAGCGCACGGACACGAGCCGCTTTGCTTCCCGCACCTTCACGTCGCTGTCCGGAGGGGAGCGGTCGCGTGCCGCTTTGGGCCGCGTCCTTGCGCAGGCCGCCCCGATTCTGCTGTTGGACGAACCGACAGCGGCTATGGACATCCGCCACCAGGAGCTCGTGCTGACGATTGCCCGTGAATACGCGGCCACCGGCTCCGCTGTTGTCGTGGTTCTGCACAGCCTTGATCTGGCCGGCGCCTACGCAGACCGAATTGCCCTGCTCAACAACGGCCGCATTGCCGCTGACGGCACACCGGAAGAGGTGCTGACGGCCGAGCGGATCAGCGAAGCCTACGGCCATCCCGTCACTGTTCTCACCGACCCGGTATCCGGTTCACCGCTTGTGGTGCCGGTTCGCCCTTCCAGAAAGGACATGTCATGAATCAGCCTGGACACGCACCGGGCAGCCGGAAGAAGCGGCTGGGGCTGCGGCGGTTGGCTGCCGCGGCTGCCGCTGTGCTCATAGGCGGCATGGGCGCTTTCGCGAGTGCCGCTGTCAGTTCCGAACCCGCCCAGGCGGCGGCCCGGGTTTCCGTGTCGGGGACGCCTTCTGTTGACGGCACCTCGACCCTCAAACTCTCCGGCAGCGGTTTCCAATCGGTGCAGAACGGCTTCGGCGGCATCTATGTTCTGTTCGGTGTTGCCGAAGGCACGTGGCAGCCCAGCAAGGGCGGCAAGACGGGCACAAACCTGCGCTACGCCTATGACGATGAATCGAATCCGGTGGGCTATCAGCTGTTCGTTACGTTCCCGGGATCGTCAACAGCTCACGCTGCCAACGGCGGCACACTGAAGGCCGACGGAACATGGTCAGGCGAAATCATCCTGCCGGGCGCTCGCTTCACGTCCTATGACCGCGAGCGCAATCCGGTCGATGTCGACTGCACGCGTGAGCGCTGCGGCATCATCACGATCGGCGCGCACGGCGTGGCGAATGCCAAGAACGAAACCTTCACGCCGATTGAGTTCCCGGCTGCCGCAGCGGCTGGCCAGTCCGGCGGCGAACAGCAGCAGAACAACGGCGCAGCCGGCGCGGCAGCCGCACCGAAAGCCAATGCGCAGAAGGACAACAAGGACCAGAAGAACGCAGACGCCCCCGCCGCACCGGCACCGGGAGCAGCGGGTGGGCAGCAGCCGGTGTCAGGGCCCCTGCTGGAGCCCGATCAGGTTGATGCGATCAACACGAACGCCAACCGCATGGTGTTTCTGCTGATGATCGGAGTGGTTCTCGCCATCTGTGCGATTGCCCTGGCCGTGGGAGTCGGTTCCTACATGGCAGTGAAATCGCTGCTTCTGGGTGTCAGCCCCGAAGCACTGGAGCGTGTGCGCACGCGCAGGGCTAAGCGCGCTATCGCGGCAGAGCACAAGCGCGAACGCAAACTGCAGAAGTTCCGCGTGAAGCAGGATGCGCGCACCCGCAAACGCGAAAGGGCAGCCGATGCCAAGATCGCCCGCGCTGACATGGAAGACGCGGGAGTGCGCTATCCGGTCATCGCCGAACAGCAGTCCTACGCTCAGCAGCCCGGTTCACAGGACCAACCTGCGGCCGGACCCATGCGGTTCTTTGAACTCATCCACAACGACGCAGGGGCCACCGGCAGCCACACGCAGCGTCAGGCGGCGGGCAGTCAGCAGGTGCATTCCGAGGGCACACCACCCGGTGCTGCAGGAGGAGATTCCCCAACGCTCGTCATGGATCGCCTGCTGGGCGAAGCAGATGCACGGGAGGATCAGCGATGAAGCGCACAGCAATAACCCTGGTGGCAGCCGCGGCAGCGTTTCTGCTGTTCCTCTTTGCTGCGGGTATAGCAATCGGCACGGCAGCCTTCGCATCGCCTGCTGACAGCGCGGAAGGGTCCGAGGCTGAGTCGTCGAAGCTGAAAATCTCAGACGCCGCCCTCACGTGGGGAATCAATGCAGAATCCGGCTCAGGTGCGTATCTGCCCGGTTCATGCAACTTCCTTTCCGCAGGTGTGGCAGGCGACAACGGGGGATCCTCGTTGTGGCCGAATGACGCCGAAAAGCGCGGACTGTTCAAGGCGAAAGACGGCAACGTGGAGATTCTGCGGCCCACTGAGGATGGAAAAGCTCAGCCGATCACGTGGGACAACAAGTGCCAGACCCCGGAAGGCAAACGCGTCAATACCTCAGGCGTGAACTCTGGAAACTACGTCCAGTTTTCCGGCGGTAAGGGAGAAGTGGACACCGTTGCGAACACGGGCACCATTCAGTGGGAGGGTTCGTTTACCGTGGTGT
>NZ_KV789363.1:0-7301 GCF_001807555.1 Brevibacterium sp. HMSC08F02
CCCCGGGGCACCTGCAGGGCCTTCACCCATTTCTAAAATGAACTCACAACGCCTTCCGGTTACTGGTGGTGTTGTTTCCTTTGAGTTCTGGCCCCCGTGCGGCTTCATGCCACCCGGGGATTTTTTGTATCCGCTCTCAGCTTTGCAACTCAGCTCCGCTCAGTAAACGTCCCATAGGACCGGTGAAAGCGCTGCAGGGGAGTACCGTCAGTGTTTCGCTCACCCTGATCCACCACCGGGCCAGACACAAGCGTGTGAGTCGTTATCTCCGTCCGCTGCGCAATGTCCACGGTGAAGTAGGCAAGGCAGTTGGCAATGACCACCTCGCCCAATTCGGTCGTCTCCGTGGGGATCTGTGACAACAGTCCATAGATAGGCTGTCCCGGCGTTCCAAGCCACTCTGCAGTATCCTGCTGGCCTGCAGACAGAACACTCAGCGTGTACCTGCTTGCGGTATCCAGCGCCTCCATCATCCGTGAACCCGAATAGACAGAAACCGCCATCGTCGGCGGATCCCACGACACACTCATATAGGAATCAACAGTGATCGCCGCGGTGTGCGAACCCCTCGCACAGGTGAGAACAGCAAGGCCCGTCGACATATAGCCGGTCAGACGGCGGTACTCATCAATGCCGACAAGATCACGTTGGGGTGTATCCATAGCCATCAGTCTAGGCGGCTAGAATGCTGGCATGTCTGAAACGTTCTCGGCTCCCGGTGGCAGCGCCACCATCGAACGTCAGCAACAGGAGCAGCTGACCGAACCCGGCGACCACGAACGCTTTTCGCACTACGCCCCCAAAGCCAAGATCATGGAGGCAATGGTCACCGGAACACCCATCGTCGCCCTGTGCGGCAAGGTGTGGGTTCCCTCCCGTGACCCCCAGAAATTCCCCGTGTGCCCGGCCTGCCGAGAAATCTACGAATCCATGCCCGAAGGCCCCCAGGAGCCCGACGACCAGTGAACGTACCCGGAAGAGTTCCGGGCACCTCGGCAGCAGAACATCTGCCTCCGGCTTATCCCGAACGCGCAGCGTGGGGTACAGCCGGCAAGCTTCGTGCCTGGCAGGCTGAAGCCCTCGAACAGTACTTCACCACCGAACCGCGAGATTTCCTCGCCGTCGCAACACCAGGGGCAGGTAAAACCACCTTTGCACTGCGCCTGGCAGCCGAACTGCTGGCTCAGCGCAAAGTCGACCGCGTCACCGTCGTAGCCCCCACAGAGCACCTCAAAGTGCAGTGGGCCGATGCAGCCGGCCGTGTCGGCATCAAGCTCGATCCGCGCTTTAAGAACAGCGACGGTTCAACCGCCCCCGGCTTTCACGGTGTCGCAGTCACCTACGCGCAGGTGGCCGCAAAACCCGTTCTGCACCACAACAGGACGGCCCGCGCACGCACCCTCGTGATCCTCGACGAGGTGCACCACGCCGGCGACGCACTGTCCTGGGGTGACGCCATTCGCGAGGCCTTCAGTCCCGCCCGCAGGCGCCTGTCGCTGACCGGTACGCCCTTCCGCTCAGACACCGCTGCAATTCCGTTCGTCGTCTACGAACCCGATGACGAAGGCATCCGCACCTCGCAGGCTGACTACTCCTACGGCTATTCGCGGGCCCTGGAAGACGGCGTGGTCCGCCCGGTCATCTTCATGACCTATTCGGGCAATATGCGCTGGAAGACCAAAACCGGCGATGTCATGGAAACCCTCCTGGGAGCTGATGCGACAAAGGACGTTCACGCTCAAGCGTGGCGAACCGCTCTGGACCCCAAGGGCGAATGGATCCCCGCCGTCCTCAAAGCAGCCGATATCAGGCTGAGCGAAGTGCGGCGCACGGTCCCTGACGCTGGTGGTCTTGTCATCGCAACCGACCAGAGCACCGCCCGCGCCTACGCAAAACAGCTCAAGCAGATCACCGGCGAAGAGGTCACCGTCGTCCTGTCGGACGAAGCCGGCGCCAGTGATCGGATCGATGAATTCCAAGAGTCCGACCGCCGGTGGATGGTCGCGGTGCGCATGGTGTCAGAAGGCGTCGACGTGCCGCGCCTGGCGGTGGGCGTCTACGCGACATCCTCGGCAACCCCGCTGTTCTTCGCACAGGCCATCGGCCGTTTTGTGCGCGCACGCAAACGCGGCGAAACAGCCTCCATCTTCCTGCCATCCGTGCCGATCCTGCTGGCACTGGCAAACTCCCTGGAAGTCGAACGCGACCACGCGCTCGACATCAGACGCGAAGACGTCGAAGACGATGAGCACCTGCTCGACGACGAAGCGATGGAGCAGGCCAACAGGAACGAAAATGCGTCATCGTCGCTGGACGAAGGAGCCTACGAGGCTCTGGAATCACAGGCGTCATTCGACAAGGTGCTGTTCGACGGCGGTGAATTCGGTGCCGGAGGTGCCGTCGGCTCAGAGGACGAACTCGACTTCATCGGCCTGCCCGGTCTGCTCGAACCCGACCAGGTGGCCGAACTCCTGCGCGCCCGGCAGGCCGAACAGGTCAAACGGCGCGGCAGCAGCGGCCAGGCCGCCCCACCACAGCCGCAGGCGGAAGCAGCAGAGCTGCAGCACCGCGCACTGAAAGAAGACCGCAGCAAACTGCAGTCCATGGTCGGAGCGTGGGCCCGCCGCACAGGAAAACCGCACGGCTCCATTCACCTGGAACTGCGGCGTGCCTGTGGGGGACCGGCCGTTGCGCAGGCCAGCCGCGAACAGATCCTCGACCGCATCAACACCCTGCAGCGCTGGTTCGTCGGCAGAAAATAGTCGCCGCTGATTACCCGGGCCGCCGCTTAGGCGTCGTAGAAGATCGTGGGGATCGTCGGGTCGCCTTCCTGGAGGCGGCGAGCCGAACGCGGCAGCTCCGCCATCGCGGCCCGGTGCATTTCCTGAGCGCGGACAACCGCCTCGGGGCCTGTGAAGCTGTCGTCGATTTCCCCATCGACAACAAAGTCCACCTGCAGATCCCGCCCTTCGCCGACGCTGTCGGGCAGGTGAGGCACACCGATTGCCTCCTGCGTGGCGGTGCCCCCTGAGAGCACCCGCCGGGCGGTCTTGAGACCACCGTGCGAGCCCTTGCCGGCAGCCTTCTTCGCCACCGAGTGCCACGTGCCCTCGTCATCCTGCCGGGCCGTGAGCTTATAGACGAGGTTCGCGGACGGCGCACCAGAGCCGGTCACCAGACGCGTGCCAACACCGTAGGAATCCACCGGGGCAGAAGCCAAGGACGCAATCGCGTACTCGTCGAGGTCGCTCGTCACCGTGATCGTCGTGTTGTGCGCTCCCAGCGCATCGAGCTTTTCGCGCACCTCGGCCGCCTGAATGCCCAAGTCGCCCGAATCCAAGCGCACACCGCCAAGATTCGGCCCGGCAATGCGAACTGCCGTTTCGAGTGCAGCGTCAACGTCATAGGTGTCCAACAGGACAGTCGTGTCAGCGCCGAGCGAATTGATCTGCGCGCGGAAGGCATCTTCTTCCGTTGGGTGCAGAAGAGTGAAGGAATGTGCCGAGGTGCCAATCGTGCGCAGACCATACCGACGCCCCGCTTCGAGGTTCGACGTAGAAGAAAAACCGGCAACAACAGCCGCGCGGGCCGCGGCAACAGCGCTGCTTTCATTTGTGCGCCGCGAACCCATCTCCGCCAGCGGGCGGCCTCGAGCCACACCGCTCATGCGCGAAGCCGCGGCAGCAACAGCACTGTCGTAGTTGTACACCGACAGGGCGAGAGTCTCCAGAATGACGGCTTCGGCAAACGAGGCCTCGACAATGAGCAGCGGCGAACCGGGGAAATAGACATCGCCCTCCCGGTAGCCGCGGATCGTTCCCGAGAACCGGTAATCCGCCAGCCAATCCAGAGCGTCCTCGGACACAACACCCGTGTCACGCAGGAAGCGCAGCTCAGCATCGCCGAACCGGAACCGGCTCAATCCCTCCAGAAAGCGGCCGGTGCCGGCAACCACGCCGTAGCGGCGGCCCGCGGGAAGTCTGCGCCCGAACATCTCAAACAAACACGGAGTGTCCGCAGTGCCGGCATCCAACGCCGCCTGCAGCATCGTCAGTTCGTAATGGTCGGTAAGAAGAGCGGTCGAAGGTCCGTCAGGCGTTGTGAGTTCACGCATACTCGCGAGCATATCGGACCACACAGCGGGTCTTTTGGCACTCCGTGCAATACAGTTGAGAGCTGTGAGCACCACCGCCATGCCCGTCGCAGAATCGGACGTCCTCGCCGACGTCCAGACCGATCCTGCTCTGCCGTGGGTGACGATCGTGTTCAACGACCCGGTCAACCTCATGTCCTACGTGACATACGTGTTCCGGTCCTACTTCGGGTACTCCCGCGAAAAAGCCGCCGAACTCATGCGGCAGGTCCACTACGACGGCAAAGCCATCGTGTCCCAGGGATCCCGCGAAGAAATGGAAAAAGACACGGCCGCCATGCACGGCTTCGGCCTGTGGGCCTCCTGCCGCCAGATGGACTCCGGGGGAGCGGCATGAAGATCTCGCCTGGAAACTCCGAATTCGCCCAACTGGAATTCGACGACACAGAAAAGGCGATCATCGCCCGTGTTGTCAGCGACACCATCACCCTGCTCGACAGCCGGTCCGACAGCGAAAGCGACGACCCGCTGGCAAAGATGGTCGGCATAGAAGATCGCGAACGCCCCACCGACCCAGCGCTTCTGCGGCTGCTGCCGGACGCCGACCCGGAAAACCCAGAAGCCTCCGCCGAATTCCGCCGCTACACCGAAAACGACATCCGCGAAGGCAAAATCGCGAACCTGCAGACCATCCTCTTCACCCTGAGCCGCACCAGCCCCGCCGACATCGGCCACGACGAAGCGCACGCCTGGATGATTGGGCTCACCGACGTCCGCCTGGTCATCACCAGTCGGCTGGGCATCGTCACCGAAGACGACATGCAGCAGCTCTACGACAATGACGACAACCTGGACGACAACGAAGCCGCCCTGCTGTCCATCTACGACTTCCTGTCCTGGATGCAGGAGCGCTTCACAGAACTGTTCATGAATCAGTTGGACGGAGACGGCCGATGATGAAACTCACTGCGATCGGCACGTCAGGCTCCTACCCGGGACCCCACGCCGCCGCCAGCTGCTATCTGCTGCAGATTGAAGCCGAGCGGACGTGGAACATCGTGCTCGACTTGGGTTCGGGCGCACTGGGGCCGCTGCAGCGCTGGATCAACCACACCGACATCGACGCGGTGGTGCTCAGCCATCTGCACCCTGACCACTGCCTCGACGTCACCGGACTCTACGTCATGCACCGCTACGACCCGCGGTTCCTCGACGCCGGAGGCCCACCCAACCGTCTGGCGGTGTACGGTCCGGCCGGTACCCGCGAAAGGCTCACGGCAGCCCACCACACGGATCCCGGAGCAAGCCCCGTCCCAGCCGATTCCACCTCGGACGGTTTGGAGCAGGCATTCGAGTTCACCGACATGCGCGACGGCCAGCCGTTCACGGTCGGCCCCGTGACCATCACCCCGCACCTGGTGCACCACCCGGTCGAGGCCTACGCCGTGCGGATCGAATACAACGGCGCGGTGCTTGCCTACTCCGGTGACTCCGACGCCTGCGAGAACCTGACCACAGCCGCGCGTGAGGCCGACCTCTTCCTGTGCGAAGCCGCATTCGAAGACGGCCGCGACACAGTGCGCGGCATTCACCTCAACGGTGAACGAGCCGGCCGCACAGCACAGGAAGCCGGCACCAAGCGGCTGGTCCTGACCCACATCGCCCCCTGGACCAATTCCGACACCGTCACCGCCGCGGCAGAACGCCACTACAGCGGCACAATCGACCTTGCGGTACCTGACCGCACATGGGAAATCCGCGCGCAGCAGCCGTAAAAACCGGCAGATGCCAGCGCCGAACAACAACATTGAGGAGCAGTCATGACCCGCTTTGACGGCCGCACGGCCGATCAGCTTCGACCCGTTTCCTTCCAGCGCGGCTGGCTCGACCACGCCGAAGGCTCCGTGCTCGTGGAGTTCGGCAACACCCGCGTGCTGTGCGCCGCATCCTTGACCGAAGGCGTGCCCCGCTGGCTCAAAGGCGAGGGCACTGGCTGGGTCACCGGCGAATACGCCATGCTGCCGCGCGCAACCCACACCCGCTCAAGCCGCGAATCCGTCCGCGGCAAAGTCGGCGGCCGCACCCACGAAATCTCCCGCCTCATCGGCCGCAGCCTCCGTGCCGTTGTCGACACCGCGCAGCTGGGCGAAAACACCATCCAGCTGGACTGCGACGTCCTCCAAGCCGACGGCGGCACTCGCACGGCAGCGATCACCGGGGCGTACCTCGCGCTGCACGACGCAATCGAAAAGGGCCGCGAACTCGGCTGGATCACCAAGAACGCCCAGGTGCTGAAAGACTCACTGGCGGCCGTCTCCGTCGGCATCGTCGACGGCACCCCGGTTCTCGACCTTCCCTACGAAGAGGACTCGAAGGCCGAAACAGACATGAACGTCGTCATGACCGGCTCCGGCAAGTTCATCGAAATCCAGGGAACTGCAGAAGGCGAGCCGTTCGATCGCACCGAACTGGGCACACTGCTCGACCTGGCTTCGACCGGCTGTGCCGAGCTGACCCGCCTGCAGAAAGAAGCCCTCGAAGCATGAGCGGCGGCGAAGGCAAACGCGCGGTCCTTGCCACCGGGAACGAAGGCAAGCGCGCTGAACTCGAAGCGATCCTGTCGCGCACCCTGCCGGGCATGACGGTTGTGACGTCATCGGCTCTGGGACTGGCCAACCCCGTGGAGGACGGCACGACGTTCGAAGAGAACGCCCTCATCAAAGCCCGCGCGGCCGCTGCTGAATCCGGCATGCCCGCCTTTGCGGACGATTCCGGCCTGACCGTCAGCATTCTGGGTGGATCACCGGGCATCTTCTCGGCCCGCTGGAGCGGTGCCCACGGCGATGACCTCGCCAACAACCGGCTGCTGCTGGCTCAGCTGGCCGACGTCAAGGACGCCGACCGAGGAGCCGCTTTTGTGTGTGCGGCAGCTTTTGTCGACACCGACGGAACCGAGATCGTCTGCCGAGGTGCCCTGCCGGGAACACTGGCCCGCGCACCTCGCGGTTCGGGCGGGTTCGGCTACGACCCCATCTTCATCCCGGAAGGTCAGGAACGGTCCCTGGCGGAGTACAGCCGGGAAGAGAAGAACGCGGTGTCTCACCGTGGTCGAGCATTCACTGAACTCGTCGAGAAGGTCCGCGCGCACATCGCAGGCTGACGCCGCAAACACAAGCGCGGCCGGTGCATGAGCACCGGCCGCGCTTCA
>NZ_KV789364.1:0-121753 GCF_001807555.1 Brevibacterium sp. HMSC08F02
ATCACACGATTAACTAACCTCCCCGATCAGTACAACCTGGTTATTCGCTGCACGACCCACGACCCGGACGGCTGTGTTCCCGAAGCCAAGGACGAGTTTCCCGGCGTGGACTATTGCCCTAGCCTGAACCACCTACTTCGGGACGAACCAGCTCCAGGATTCGACATCACCCACGACATCATCCGCGCAATGCTCCCCTACCGCGGGATTCACATGGAGGTATCGCCGCGGATTCTCGACGGTGATGTAGACATCGAGCAGCTGTAGCTGCCGGCTACGCTGTAAGCCATGAAGGAACCCAGCTGTGGTGTGTGCTGCGGCTGGGTTTCTTCTTGGGGAGGGTGAAGAGGGGACGTGATGGGACACCGGCCACGTCTTAAGTCGGGCAGCGTCTCCGCCAGACCCGGCAGAACTTGCACACCGCTGACTGTAAGCATATACTTACACCTGACATCGTTCGATTACGATACGGAGGGATGATGGACGCAGCACGGCTCGCTCAGATGCTCAGTGCTCTCGGAAGTGAGCCTCGGTTGCGAATTATCGCCTCCCTAGAGACGGATTCGACCCATGTCAGTGAGCTGGCCCGCCGACTCGGGATGTCTCGGCCACTGCTCTACCAGCACCTCAACCGCTTGGAAGCTGCTGGACTCATCGAGAGTGGCCTGGAACAGCTCGGAGAGAGCCGAGTGAGGAAGCACTACTGGGTCGCTCCGTTTCAGCTTGAAGTAACTCCAGACCACATTAGGCACCTGATTAATCAAGAACAGAAAAGGGAATCTTCGTGACACTTACCGCTACCGTATTTCTTATCATCCTCGCCGCCGCACTACCACTCGCGATCTTCGTTGCTCTTACCGTCTGGGTGGTACGCACCGTCACCAGCGCACGACGCGAAACGGCGACGGCGATCGATGGTTCAAACCAACTCATCGTGGAGCACCTACGCAACATCACCGAGCGGTTGGATCGGATTGAGGCCCAACTCAGCGAGATCCCCGAGTAATCAGGCTCTTCCTTAAACAAGGGGCGCGGTGGTTTTGGCTCCGCGCTATGGGCTGTCACAACGTATGCGCTAAGCGCGTCGCGTAGACCTCCAGCAACATAAACTTGCTTGTGGCTTTGGCGGCGGGGTGTGTCTCCGGTCGGGGTGCTGGCCTGCCTCCCTCGCGGATACAGGCTAGGGCTGGGGACGAACCTCCTGATGTGACACCACCCGCTACCTCTTCAGCCCCACTAGCCGACGGAACCGGGAACGGAAACCGACGGAAACCACCACTGTGGTTAGTGCCGTTGCAGGTGGATGGGTAGTTTCGCAAAAGACTCAAGGCCCGAACCGGTTGGTTCGGGCCTTGAACGTCTATGCCGGACAGTTCAGCACATTGGCGCGGTAGAAGCGCCCAGTATCGCAGCTTCAGCGCTTGCTGTCGTAGTCCGAGATGATGCCGATGCGGCGCACGTGGCGTTCGTCTTCCGAGAACGGTTCGTCAAGGAACGCGTCGACAATCGCAATTGCCTGGTCTTCCGGGTGCTGGCGAGCGCCGATCGACACGAGCCAGGCGTCGTTGTGCTGTCGTGCCAGGCGGGCGATTTCTTCGTTCCAGGCCAAAGCACAGCGAGCGCCCTGAACCTTGTTTGCCGCAATCTGCTCGCCGTTGCCGGAACCGCCGATGACAACGCCGAGGGAGTCTTTTCCATCGCGGCGGTCGTCAACAACGCCCTGGGCTGCATCAATGCAGAACTGGGGGTAGTCATCGAGTGCGTCGTATTCCAGTGCTCCGTGGTCGACGACGTCGAAACCGCGGGTCTGCAGGTGTGTTTTCAGGGCTTCTTTGAACTCATAGCCGGCGTGGTCTGTTCCCAAGTGAATTCGCATGCCCTCAGCCTACCGACTTTCGCCTTGCTCTTTCAGCTCAGTGTTCTTGCCTGGCGGTCCGGTTTTCAGCCTGTGCTTCCCCACCGTGGAAGAATGAGTTCAGTTCACCTGAGAATGAGCTCAGTTCGACTACCTGAAGAGGACGCGACGTGGCACAGTACAACCTGACCGAAGCTGAAACCGCTGAACGCGCTGAGATTGTCAGCGTGGATTCCTATGAAGTCCTGCTGGGGCTGACCGGGAAGGGTGAAACGTTCCGGTCTGTCACGACTGTGCGCTTCTCTGCTCAGGCTGGTTCGTCGACTTTCATTGATGCCATTGTCGATTCTGTTCACTCCATTACTCTCAATGGCCGCTCTGTTGATCCTGAAGCTGCGGGCCGTCCTGGTCGCATTCTCCTGAACGACCTTGCCGCAGACAATGTTCTGACTGTCGATGCTGAATTCTTCTACATGAACACCGGTGAAGGTCTGCACCGGTTCACGGACCCCGTGGATGACGAGGTGTATCTCTACACCCAGTTCGAGGTTCCGGATGCCCGCCGTGTCTTCGCTGTGTTTGAGCAGCCGGATCTCAAGGCGGACTTCTCTTTTACGGTCGTTGCTCCCGAACACTGGGACGTGGTGTCGAACTCCCCCACTCCCGCACCTGCTGAGCCGGGCGCCGATGCTGAGGTTCTCGGTCTTGACGGGCAGGGCCTGAAGTCGTGGCGCTTTGCTCCCACACCGCGCATTTCCAGTTACATCACCGCGCTTGTTGCGGGCCCCTACCGCAGTGTCCACGATGAGCTGGTCAGCTCCGACGGTTCGACGGTGCCGCTTGGCGTGTATGCGCGCGCTTCCCTGTTTGATCACCTGGACCCGGAGAACATCTTCGACATCACCAAGAGGGGCTTTGTCTTCTTCGAAGAGCTCTTCGATACCCCGTACCCCTTTGCGAAATACGATCAGCTGTTTGTTCCCGAGTTCAACGCCGGAGCAATGGAGAACGCCGGTGCGGTGACGATTGTGGAGGACTACGTCTTCCGCTCCCGCCCCACCGAAGCGGCCGTGGAGCGTCGTGCGGTCACGATCCTGCACGAGCTGGCCCACATGTGGTTCGGGGACCTCGTTACGATGAAGTGGTGGGACGATCTGTGGCTGAATGAGTCCTTTGCCGAGTTCATGTCCACGCTGGCCACTGCTGAGGCCACTGAGTTCTCTGAAGCCTGGGCAACCTTCGCTGCGTCTGAGAAGTCGTGGGCGTACGCCCAGGACCAGCTGCCGAGCACTCACCCGATTGCAGCCGGTATGGGCGATCTTGTGGACATCGAAACGAACTTCGATGGAATCACCTACGCCAAGGGCGCTTCGGTGCTCAAGCAGCTGGTGGCCTATGTCGGCCGCGAGAACTTCTTCCGGGGCGTGAAGTCGTATTTCGACAAGCACGCCTGGTCGAACACCCGTCTGGCTGATCTTCTGACAGAGCTCGAGGCTGCTTCGGGCCGTGATCTTCAGCGTTGGACTCGACTGTGGATTCAGGAGAGCGGTGTCAACATCCTCCGTCCGCAGTACGAGGAGGAGGACGGTCTGCTGACAGAACTCACTGTGGTGCAGCAGCCCTGTGTTCTGCCCGGTCACGAGGTGCCGAGCCTCCGCCCGCACCGTCTGGGGGTTGGTCTGTACTCGGTTCTCGAGGGGCGGCTTAAGCGGACTGCTCTGCACGAAATCGATGTTGATGGTGAGGCGGCCGAGGTGCCGGTCGATGAGGACACACCGGTGCCTGACCTCATCGTCGTCAATGACGGGGATCTGACCTATGCGAAGGTCCGCTTGGATGAACGCGGTTTGAAGACTGTGCGCACGCATTTCGGCGACCTCAATGATTCGCTGACGCAGCTTGTCGTGTTGGGTTCCGTATGGGACATGGCCCGCGATGCCGAGATCCCAGTGACGGACTACATTTCCCTGGTCTGCGACAACCTTGAGCACCTCGTACATTCGACTGGTCTGCAGACGCACCTGCGGCAGTTGGAAACAGCCGTGTTCTCCTACACTCCCCCGGCCCTGCGGGACACTGCCGCCGAACGCACTGCCGAGGCGCTGTGGGCTGCCGCCGGCTCCGCCCCGGAGGGAAGCGACCAACAGTTCCAGTTCCTCCGCGGTTTTGTCAGCTTCGCCCAGTCAGACGATCAGCTGCGGCTTCTCGCCCAGCTGCTCAGCGGAGAACAGCCGCTGCCGGAAGGTCAGAAGCTCGACGACGAACTGCGCTGGCACATGCTGACAGCCCTGGCCGGTCACAACCGCGCTGGCGAAGACGACATCGAGCGCACGCTCCAAGCTGATAACACCGCCGCCGGTCAGCGCAGTGCCGCACGTGCCGAAGCTTCGATTCCCACCCCGGCGGCAAAAACAGCCGCTTTCAGAGCTCTGACGGAAGACAGCGGCCTGCCCAACGCCGTACTCTCGGCAACCGCTCGCGGCTTCGCCTCCGGACTGCAGAAATCTGACGGCTCGCTCATCACGGCAGAGGCTCCATTCGACGACTTTGCGGCCGAATACTTCGCCCGGGCTGAAAGCTGGTGGGACACACAAACCCTTGAGATCGCACAGACGCTCACCCTGTGGCTTTTCCCGCCCGCGACCGAAGCGACAGTCGCCATGGCCGAACAGTGGCTGGAGGAACACCGGGAGGCCAACCGCGGACTGCAGCGAACAATGGTGGAGAACCTCGACCGAGCACGGAGGGCGTTGGCGGTCCAGCGCCGCAGCGAACATCCATGACCGCACACGAAGCGCACGGCCAGCGTTCCTTGTGCTCCCTCTGATGTTCACTTCCTACACTTGAGGGCGTATGACTGTATTGACATCTGCTGATTCGACCCCTTCGCCGGCACCAACCGACACGATCGGCGAAATCGCTGAAACCGCATCCGATCCGGCGTGGTGGACCGCCCTTCTGGGCACTCCGCTGCGCATTGCGCTCATCGTGGTGTTTGCGGTTATTGCGTCCCTGATTCTGCGCCGCATGATCGGCAAGTTCGCACGGAAGATCGCTGACGGCACGACCGCTGCGAACAAACGCCGACACTACGACGACGGAACCCGTTCCGACCCCGTTTCACGGGCACGACGCGCACAGAGAGCCAACACAGTCGGCTCCCTGCTGTCGTCATTCGCAACCATCATCGTGGCGGCAATCGCGGGACTCATGGTCCTGCAGGAGGTCGGCATCAACCCGGCGCCGATCCTGGCCTCGGCCGGTGTGGCGGGTATCGCGCTGGGCTTCGGTGCACAGTCACTCGTGCGCGACTACCTGTCGGGATTCTTCATCGTGGTTGAAGACCAGTACGGCATCGGCGACACAGTCGACTTGGGCGAGGCAATCGGCACCGTCGAAGAGGTTGGCCTGCGCACCACCCGCATCCGCGACGTCGAGGGCACCCTGTGGCACGTGCCGAATGGAGAAATCCTGCGCGTGGGCAACCAGTCACAGGGCTGGTCGCGGGCCGTTGTCGATGTACCCGTACCCGTCGACATCAACCAGAACACTGCGACCGACATCATCACCCGCGCCATCACCCAGCTCATGAGTGACCCGAACCGTGCGTCCGTCATCATGGAAGACCCGGAGATCATCGGCATTCAGGAACTGACCGGCTCGTCGACAACCATCCGCGTGTTCATCAAAACCCTCCCCAACGAACAGTGGGCTATTGCCCGAGCCTTCCGGTCCTGCCTCAAGTCTGAGTTCGACAAGGCCGGGGTCGCCATCGCCCTGCCTGACCAGATGGTCATCAAGGAGACACCGGGTCAGGCACCACCGGCTGCGACCGGAGCCGATGCCGACGACGGTTCACACGCCTCGAGCAGCTGAACCAGGCGACCTAAACGACGGCCTGACCCACTGCTGAAGCACATAGGAGACAATGACGGCATGACAAACGGTTATGAGCGCCCCGCCAGCGTTTTCGACATGGTCGGCGGACACGAAGCTTTCACCACCCTTGTCGACACCTTCTACGACGGCGTGGCACAGGACGACTACCTCATCGCCATGTACCCGGAGGGCCACGAACTCGAAGGAGCCAAGCACCGCCTGCAGACGTTCCTCGAACAGTACTTCGGCGGCCCCACCACCTATCAGGAAGAGCGTGGCCACCCGCGCCTGCGCATGCGCCACGCGCCCTTCCCCGTCACGCCGAAATCACGCGAACACTGGCTCAAGCACATGCGCCACGCCCTTGACCAGCTGAACCTGCCGCCCATGTACGACAGCCTCATGTGGGACTACTTTGAGCGTGCCGCCACAGCTATGCTCAACACACCGGACGAAGACTCAGACGAGCACCGAATCGATCCCAGCCGCCGGCTGCTCTGATTGCACCGGCAGGGTTTTCAGCCTGCCTCGATTGAGCGGGTGATGATGAAACCCGCAGGTGTCGCAAAGCGCAGCCACGGACCGCTGCGGTAGACCATCGCGGTCTCACCCACGGCAAAACCAGCCACGTCCATGCCGAAAGCTGCCCCCAGCGGAGCAGTCTCACAGCCGGGCAGCGGACGCGACCACACCATCCGGCGAACCTTGTCCACGGCCAGCGCTCCCGCACCAGAAGGTGAGGCTTCCGCCACAGCGGCAATTCCCTCAGCGGCGGCTTCCCGCAGCTGCTGAACCGGCAGCTGCGCTGCCGCCTCCCACCCCGCACGAGGTGGAGTCACGGCCGCCCACGGCATCCTCACCTCGGCAGGGGGAACACTGAGGTCCAGTCCCCCGGTGCGATCCATACGGGCAAAGCGGTCGGTAAGCCCGGAAGCCGGAACCACCGCATCGACCCCGTCGGCAGATGCCGAGCGCAGACGCAGAGCGCGCATCGCAATGACCAGCGGAAGTTCGTCGCCAAGGCCCTTGGGGTACAGAGGAGCACCGGAGACGACCAGGACATCCCCTACTCCGGTCAGCCGCAGTGCAGCACCGGAATCGACACGCTGCATACGCGCAGTGAACTGCCGCAGATCGGCAGCGTCGGCTTCCGCCTGCAGTTCAAACGCCGGCTGTTCCACGCTCACCTCCGCTTGAGCGGAAGCGGACCGACGGCGCAGTCGGCGAAAGCCGCCTGTTCGTCATCACGCAAACGGCGCGCGCGGCCGGTTTCCCCGTCTACGAAGACAAGATCAGATTCAGCGACCGAATAGACCTTCGAAGCATCCGGTTCGAGAATCACATAGCCGACCTTGATGATGACCGGCGTGATCTTGACGATGCACACATCAATTGCGATCGGACCGTCTCTGTACGGGATGGGGTCGCGGTAGTCAATCGCGTGACCGGACACCAGGATCTGCACGTCGGCAGAAGCCTCACGGAATACCGGCGGCATGACAAGACCGAAAGCATCCGTGCGCTCACCGCCGGGCAGCTCACCGGGAATGACATCGCGTGCCGCAGTCGGAGAGCCGAACGCTTTGACACGCGCCTCTTCCAACAGCTTCAGCTGTGTCACGTTGTTGACGTGCCCGTAGGCGTCCATATCACCCCAACGCAGCTCCACGAGCGTTCGCGTAAAGGGGCCGTCGATGAGTGGATTGTGAAGTTCGGTCATGCCGCCATCTTCGCATGACTGAACTCAACGCGTGTCAGATGCGGGCCACAGCGAGAGTTTTCTGCGTATCCTGAGCCAAGGTACGTACGAAGGAGCAGCATGGCCGACACCAGCAACAAGAATGTTCTCGAAAAGATCATCGAGCTCGAAAAGCTCACAGATCCTCCCGCCGGCGGTGAAGAGTTCGGATTCCGGGTGTGGAATCAGCCCAAACCGGACGGCAGGCTTTTCGGCGGGCAGGTCCTCGCTCAGTGCGTTATGGCAGCCTCGGCCACGGTCGATGACGACCGCCCCATCCACTCCTTCCACGGCTACTTCCTGCGGGCCGGCGCCGTCGACGAAGAAACGACAATCGGCGTTGAGGATCTGCGTGATGGCGGTTCTTTCTCAGCCAGGCGAGTCCAGGCCTACCAAAAGGGCATGCCGATCCTGTCGGGAATCTCCTCGTTTCAAAAAGTGCAGCCCGGCCTTGAGCACCGCGAGCCCATGCCGCAGGCTCTCCCCCACCCCGAAGCGCTGCCGAGCCTGGAGAAAATCCTCGGAAAGCTTGATATCACCCGCTTCACCCGAGCTGAGCGGATGCGGGAATGGCTCATGCAGCGGCCTTTCGACATCCGCCCCATTTCGCCCGACATTCACGCGGGCTTTCTCGGCTCACCCGAACCCATCAACCGCTTCTGGGCGCGTCTGAAGGAGCCGTTTACAGGCATAGACAGCCGTGCTGCGACCGCCGCGATCCTGGCCTATGCCAGTGACTTCGCGATGCTTGAACCGAGCTTGCGCGTTCACGGTCTCACATGGGCTGATCCGCGCCTGCGGATTGCCAGCCTCGATCACGCCATGTGGTGGCACTCGCACGTCGACGTGACCGGCTGGCTGCTGTTCGACATGTCCTCCCCGTCTTCCGATGGCGGGCGGGGCCTGGGCATTGGTCGGATCTACAACCAGAAGGGCGAACTCGCAGCCTCCGTCGCCCAGCAGGGCATGGTGCGGCTGAAGGAAAGCTGACTCATACAAACATGTGGGGCCCGCCGTATTCGGCGGGCCCCACATGTTTGTGCGCTGTGAGCGGCAGCGGCTGTACGTCAGTCGCGCGTCAGTCTGCGGTGCGTGGTGCGGTGCGGGCGAGCTGCCTCTACACCGAGGCGTTCAACCTTGTTCTTTTCGTAGCCTTCGAAGTTGCCTTCGAACCAGTACCACTGAGCCGGGTTCTCTTCTGTGCCTTCCCACGCGAGGATGTGCGTGGCCACACGGTCGAGGAACCAGCGGTCGTGGGTAACTACCACGGCACAGCCGGGGAACTCGAGAAGAGCGTTTTCCAGCGATGCCAGGGTTTCGACGTCGAGGTCGTTGGTCGGTTCGTCAAGCAGCAGCAGGTTCCCGCCTTGCTTGAGCGTCAGCGCCAGGTTCAGGCGGTTGCGCTCACCACCGGAGAGCACACCTGCCTTCTTCTGCTGGTCTGCGCCCTTGAACCCGAAGGCGGACACATAGGCGCGCGACGGCATTTCAACCTGGCCGACCTGAATGTAGTCGAGGCCATCCGAAACAACTTCCCACAGGGACTTGTTCGGGTCGATGCCCTCACGTGACTGGTCGACGTAGGAGATCTTGACGGTCTCACCGATCTTGAGGGTGCCTCCGTCGAGTTCTTCCAGTCCGACAATCGTCTTGAACAGCGTGGACTTACCCACACCGTTGGGGCCGATCACACCGACAATGCCGTTGGGCGGAAGCGAGAACGACAGCCCGTCGATGAGTTTGCGACCGTCGAAGCCCTTCTGCAGGTTCTCTGCTTCGATCACAACGGTTCCCAGGCGCGGGCCCGGCGGAATCTGGATTTCTTCGAAGTCCAACTTGCGTGTCTTCTCGGCTTCTGCCGCCATTTCCTCGTAGCGGGCCAGACGTGCCTTCGACTTGGTCTGGCGACCCTTGGCGTTGGAGCGAACCCATTCGAGTTCATCTGCCAGGCGCTTGGCCAGCTTGGCGTCCTTCTTGCCCTGCACCTGGAGACGTTCCTTCTTCTTCTCAAGGTACGTCGTGTAGTTGCCCTCGTAGGGGTACAGCTGTCCGCGGTCGACTTCGGCAATCCACTCCGCAACGTGGTCGAGGAAGTAGCGGTCGTGGGTAATCGCGATGACAGCGCCCGGGTAGGTGCTCAGGTGCTGCTCGAGCCACAGAACGGATTCGGCGTCCAGGTGGTTAGTGGGCTCGTCCAGCAGCAGGAGGTCCGGCTTTTCCAGCAGGAGCTTGCACAGTGCCACACGGCGACGCTCACCACCGGACAGGTGGGTGACGGGTTCGTCGCCGGGAGGGCAGCGCAGCGCGTCCATGGCCTGGTCCAGCTGCGAATCAAGATCCCACGCATCGGCGTTGTCGATCTCTTCCTGCAGTTTGCCCATTTCTTCCATGAGCGCGTCGAAATCGGCGTCTGGCTGTGCCATTTCGTCGGAGATTGCGTTGAAGCGAGCGACTTTGCCCATGATGTCGCCGACTGCTTCTTCGACGTTTTCGCGGACCGTCTTGTCTTCATTCAGCGGCGGTTCCTGCTGCAGGATGCCGACCGTGTAGCCGGGCGACAGCCGAGCTTCGCCGTTCGAGGGCTGGTCGAGCCCAGCCATGATCTTGAGGATGGTTGATTTACCGGCACCGTTGGGGCCGACCATGCCGATCTTCGCACCGGGGAAGAAAGACATGGAAACGTCGTCGAGAATAACCTTGTCACCGTGCGCTTTGCGCGCTTTGTGCATGGTGTAAATGAACTCTGCCATAGCACCTAAGGGTATCGGCAGGGCTCCCGATCAGCTAATCCGAGGTATCAGAGTCCGTCGTCTTTGCGCTGATGCATGTCTTCGCCCGGAAGATGACCCGCACCGTTGTCGTCGCTTCCTTCTTCGCGCTGTTCACCCGCGGGCATTTTCACACCCTTGGGGCGGTCGACTTCGCCGATGAGACAGTCGTCATTGGACTTCAAGGGCGGGTACAGGGCAGCCGTGGCCCCGCCGTTGCGGATCTCCCCAATGACGCAGCCCTTCTTCACTTTGACGGCAAAGACCTTCGAGGGGACATCGTGGTCCAAAGGCGATTTGTCAAGGGTTGCGGCGATGTTCTCCGGCTTGTAACCCCCGTCTTGAAGAACCTTGAGGGTTTCTTCGCTCGTGGGGATGCCGTCTTTTTGTGTCAGCGGTTCGATGACCTTGAGAACTTTTTCGACTTCCGCAGTCTGTTTGCCGGCTGGGCCGCCCTCAGGTTCTGAGGCCGATCCGAAAAGCCCGCAGCCGGACAGCACAAGAGCGGCCAGGCCGCTGGAAGAGATAACCGCTGCTGCGCGGGCGCCGAAGAGTTTCACAGTAGACAACTGTAGTACCTTTTCGGCGCCCGCACTCGCAGGCCGGCCCGGGCACGGGGCAGAAAAATCAGAACGGCGGGCCTTCTCCCCCGGCGCCGGCGCCCGCCATCTGCGGTTCGCTGTCCGTGCTGGCAGAGGAACCGCTGTCGACAGAGACCGCGGGCTGATCCGAGTCTCCGGCATCATTTGCCGCGGGGGCGTCGACTTTGGCCCACGGACTGTCACTGTGGCGCTGTTTGATTTCTTCCATTTTCTCGTTTTCTTCGGCCGTAACTGAATTGGAGCGGAACACCGCCATGCCGAAGGACAGATCCGGACCGACCGCGTGGGCGTTGACAGTCAAACGCTCCCCGCTGGCGGTCTCGGTTTCCCACTGGTCCATCGACACCCGGCCGATGACAATGACCCGTTGGCCCTTCTGCAGGGAGCCTGCGACATTGATGGCCCAGGGCCTCCAGACTTTGACGTCGTACCAGGTGGTTGGGCGATTGACATACGTGCCGTCATCTGTGCGGTAAGCGTCGTTGACCGCAAGACGGAAGCTCGCCCAGGTGCTGCCGTTCGAAGCGGTGCCCGAACGAATATCGCTGCCGACATTGCCGACGAGGTAGGTGTAGTGCTGCATTGCTGTTCCTTTCGATCAGAAGAGGTACAGCAATGGTCACCAGCCGCAAACGTTCAGAGAAGAGTGCAAAAGGCCCTGTGGAAAGCCGGAGGACCGTCCACAGGGCCGAGCGCACAAGTCAGCGTCAGAGCACTGACGCCCAGCTGCTCAGCTCAGAGCGTGATAGGTTTCCCTGTGCTTGCGCAGAAGCCGCGTCACAGGTTCGAACACATTGTCTTTCGCGGCCGAGTGAACTGCTCGCTCAATGTCTTCTTCCACCTGGGCTCGGGCATCATCAGCGCCCTTGCGCCTGGCATTCGCGGCCAAGACGGACGTGATGATCGAGCCGATAATGCCAATCACCAGCGGTGCGGCGGCAATCAGGCCCAAGACACTGAGCCGCATGTTCGGCAGGGCCGTCCACAGAATTTCCGGGAAAAAGAAGATTAAGACAGCGGCCGCTGCAGTGGTGATGATCCCGAGGATCGTGAGGATGAAGAACAGCCACTGGAAGAAGCTGGCAACACCCCACCAGCCGGGCCGGCGATGCGAAATGTCGACACTCGAGACAGCTGATTCTAGATCTGCTGAAATGCGAGCGGCACTCTGATCTTCCGCTGCTGCCGCGGCGCGCTTCCACGCTGCGGGTAGTCTGCGCGTGGCACCGCTGATGACCTCGTGGGCCGCAAGATTGATGCGTGCGGTCTGCGGCTGTGTCAGCTCCGGCTGTGCCGCCCGCAGAAGAACTTCGCGGTCTCCCCCGTGGCGGGCGCCAAGCGGGTCGGCTTTTCCGCGGGATGCTTTGGCAAGCAGCGGATAGGCGGTCTTGGCGTATGCGCGACGGGCGTAGTCATCGTGCACGGTTTGCGCAATGGCCGATGTGCCGACGGCTTCGTTCATAGCGCCGATGAGGATGTCCGACTGGGGAATCTGCTCCGGGTCGTCAACCGGACGGCCCAGTTCAGCGCGAATGCGCCCGGCGACATCGGCAAGCTCCTGTTCGATGCGGCGTTTGCCGGCTTCGCGGCTTTCGATCATCTTGACCAGCTGACGACGGATCTCGGGCACGCCTTCGCGTGTGACGGCACTCGCGGCTGCCACTGTGGCCTTTTCCATGCCGTCGGCTTCCAGAAGGCTGCGCAGGTGGCCCAGGGTGGCCTTCTTCTGTTCGGCATCAAGGCGGTCAACCTGGTTGAGCACAACAACGGTGCTTTCGGCTGCCGCTGACATCTTCGACAGGTAGCGGTTGTGCAGCGAGAAGTCCGCATACTTCTGCGGGTCGACAACCCAGAAGACGACGTCAACCATGTCGATGAGCCGGTCCGAGACTTCCCGGTGGGCGTAGGCGGTCGAGTCGTGGTCGGGAAGATCAATGAGAATCAGACCGCGAAGCGGCTCTTCGTCATCCCCGTCGAGAGCGGATTCGCGCCACGTGCGCCGGGAGTTGGGAACTTCGAGCCAGTCGAGGAGGTCGTCTCCGCCCTCGCCCCACACGCATGCAATAGGTTCCGAGGTGGTTGGTCGGCGGACCCCCACCTCGGCGATTTCAAGGCCGGAGACCGCGTTGAACAGAGAAGACTTACCGGAGCCGGTGGAACCTGCAAAGGCCACCACGGTGTGCTCACTGCCGAGACCGCGGCGCGCTTCGGCCCGACGGAGCACCTCGGCGGCAGCCTGCGCGGTTGAAGCGGACAGCGCACCGCCTTCAAGGTCGAGCGCGGTGCGGATGCCCTTGGACAGTTCGTCGGAGCGGTTCACGTCAGGCCTTCCAGTCGGCGAACGGTTGCGCGCAGATCATCAGCTTGGGTTCCGCTGACGGCAACGGAGGCAAGCGCGTCTTCAAAGGGCTCACGGGCCCTCGACAGCAGACTCAGCCCTGTGTCAAGCAAGCGCCGGCGCGCACTCGCGGCGAGCTCTTCTGTGGCTTCCGGACCGAAGATCGTGTTGAGCAGACGGTGCACTGCCAGCCGGTCCTCGTACTCTGCTGAGCCTGTACGAGGCGCCCCCGTTCCCCCAGCACCGGCGCACACGGCATACATCAGCACCCCGGAAACACCTGCGACGCCAAAGGACATGATGCGGGCCTTCGCAGTCTTCGACTGACCGACGCTGCGCACGGTGTCTTCCACACTCGCGGCCCATTCGGCAGCGCGCTGACGGCACAGCTGGTCAAAGCCCGCCGGCAGCGAGCCAAGGCCGGGGTGACGCTCAACAACGGGTCGTCCGTGCGGAAGCTCCTGCCACGTGTCGACTGTCGAACCCGAGGCACGAACGGCCTGTTCGCGCACCAGCACGACAATTGAGGACAGAATCGCCTGAATCAGCAGATCGGCACTGTCGCGCCGGCCGGTGACGGCTGAGGTGATGCGGTCGCGCAGACGGCTGACGGTCGGTTCGAGACCGCGGAAGAACTGGCCGGTGCCGACGAAGTCCTGCCATCTGGCCTGCACTTCACCGCGCAGCACCTTGTCGGCAACAAGAGCCTCGCCCAGCCTCCTGCCGGCCGCGCCGAAGCTGCCTTCTGCGGCCTCCTGCAGTTCGCGGTAAGCGCGCACCTGTTCTTCTGCGCAGTCGGCGAGGACTTCTGTTTGTGGGCGCACCGAGGCCAAGGCGCCCTGAAGGGTGCGCTCGAGGACCGCGGTCCGGGCACGAGGTGACCTCCCCAGGTTCTCGACCCACGACTTCAGGGGGAACACGGCTGCCTCGGGAATGAGGTCGTCTTCCAACTTCAGTTCCGGAACGGTGAAGATCGGCGCGGATCCGTGCCCCGCCTCGGCGAGCAGCTGAGCCAGGTGGTGGCGAACTTCGCGGTTGGCCTGGGGCGGCACGCGGTTCAGGACGACGGCGACTGATGTGCCACGTTCGTCGGCCTGGTGCAGCAGGTCCCACGGGACCGCGTCGGAGTAGCGAACAGCAGTCGTGACGAACAGCCACAGGTCTGCAGCCGACAGCAGCTGCCGGGACAGTTCGCGGTTGGAATCGCGCACGGAGTCAATGTCCGGCGAATCGATGATCGCAAGTCCCCGCGGCACGGCAGTGCTGGCCACCAGGCGCAGCTTCTGCTGGCTTTTAGCGCCCTCACCGCCGTCACGGGTGCGCTGGAGGTGCGGCAGGATCCGGTCGGAAGCGAAATAGGACCGATCTTCCGGATGGTGTACGAGCACCGGCCACACCGTGGTGGGCCTGATGACACCGGACTCTGTGAGCTCTTCGCCGACGATCGAATTGACGAGCGTCGACTTGCCAGAGCCGGTGGACCCGCCGACGACGACCAGCAGCGGTGCATCGGGGTCACGAAGACGCGGAAGCAGGTACTCAGAGATCTGCGTGCCCAGAGCGCGCTGAAGCTGGGAACCCTCTTCAGCCCTCTGCGTGTGCAGGGGAAAGTCGGCAGCGCGCACTCGCGCCGCAGCGTCCGAAAGGATCGGCACTGCTTTGGCACGCAGGTTCAGTCGGTGGGAAGTCACGTACTCACTTTGACGAAATTTTCAGCTTGTCTCCACTCGCCGCGCCGGACAGGGCGGGACAGCTTGCTGTGCGCGGGCTGCGGAACCGCCCGCAGAAACGACTGTGCTCGCTCTGTGCTGGGACAGCAGAACCAGCACAGAGCGAGCACGGACTGAATCAGCCGAACACGGCGCGAAGAGCCAAGACTCCGATCGCACCAATCACCGCGGCAGCCGGCACCGTAATGACCCAGGCAAGTGCGATGGGCTTCATCAGGTTCCAGTTGGCCGCCTTGTTCACAATGCCGACACCGAGAACAGCACCGATGAGGATGTGCGTCGAGGACACCGGAAGACCGAGAACAGAGGCCAACATGACGACGCCGGCGGCGGCAAGCTCTGCGGCGAAGCCGGAGGCCGGGTGCATTTCGGTCAGTCCCGAGCCTACGGTCTTGATCACGAACCGGCCGATGAACCACAGACCGGAAATCAGGGCGACACCTGCAGTGAGCATGACAGCCGGGTGGACCCCCGCCTCGTCATTGATCTGGTTGGTCTTGAGCACATCGAGGATCGCCGCGAACGGTCCGATGGCATTGGCAATGTCGTTGGATCCGTGGCTGAAGGCGAACGCGGAGGCCGTGAAAACCTGCATCCAGCTGAACAGCAGGAACGTTGAGCGCGACAGATCCCGCTTCTTCAGCGAGCGCGCGAAGATGAAGACCGCCATCCACACGGTCGCTGCGATCATGCCCAGGATGAGGAAGTTGCCGACCGAGCTCAGTTCGAAGTTGAGGTTCTTCAACCCCTTGAACAGCATCATCGAGCCGATGACCACGGCGCCGAAAGCTGCCAGCAGGGGCACCCATGCCTCCAGTGCGCGGTGCGCGTTGATTTCCTTGGCCCGGGTTTCTACGCGGTGCAGGTCGCGGTAGTACTCCGATTCGAATTCTTCCGGATCGTAGTCGTCGCGCTGGTAGACCGAGGCATCGCGCGCCATGGCGTTTGTGTACGAGATCTGCTGCAGTTCGTCGAGACGTTCGAAGGCCTGCTTGTGTTTAGTGCGCAGTTCAGCGCGTTCGCGCTTGAGTTCGCGCAGCTTCACGTCCATTTCCTCGTTGTAGACGAGGATGTGTTTTTTGATCTGCCCGAACAGCACCCAGGCGACGATTCCGCCGAGCAGGGGTGAAAGCACCCACGACATGACGATCTTGCCGATTTCGCCCCACTGCACCATTTCGAGACCGCCGGTGCCGGTCGTGATGCCCAGGGTCAGGGCTGCACCGACAATGCCGCCGACAATTGAGTGGGTTGTCGATACGGGCCAGCCCATGCGGGTTGCCACCAGCAGCCAGATGGCCGCGCCCAGCAGCGCTGACATCATGATGAACACGAAGTCCATGGGCTCAAGGTCGATCGCATTGAGGTCGACGATGCCCGAGCGCACGGTCTCGGTCACTTCCCCACCGGCCAGGACTGCGCCGCTGACTTCAAAGATTGCGGCGATGACGAGCGCCTGCTTCATCGACAGGGTGCCGGCGCCAACGCTCGTGCCGAAGGAGTTGGCAACGTCGTTGCCGCCGATGTTGAAGGCCATGAACAGTCCGAAGAGGACCGTCAGCACTAGGACAACCTTGTTCGCTCCGACGTCGACGTAGCCGAATGACCACACCATGAACACGACGAGTGCGATCGTCATGAGGCCGCCGAAGGAAATGTGCCACCAGCGGTCCGGCCCTAAGAAACCGTGGCCACCGGGCTTCACCGAGATGTTCTGCTGAGGTTTGGTTGTCTGCGACATAGAAAGCCTTTCCGTAGTGGCCTCATAGTGACGCAGACGGTTGACACACAGGATCCAATTGTGTGAATTCTGTGTGACGAATGTACGAAATACGATGGAGAGCAGTCGTGAAAGCCTGCACACCGACTGCTGGCAGCCTCGCGATTCGGCTGAGGAGACACCAATGAATACCAACCACATTGCGGAGGCCGCGCACGCTCTGCGCACCGCTGAGCTGACACGCACATCGATTCCACCGTTGACCGAAACCTATCCAGGGATGACGGTGCACGACGCGTATGCGATTCAGGTTGCGCTCGCGCAGAAGCACTTTGCAGACGGGCGCACCCTCATTGGCCATAAGATTGGGCTCACATCTAAGGCAATGCAGCGGCAGATGGGGGTAGACACCCCCGACTACGGGCACCTGTTCGCAGACATGGTCCAGAATGAGCGCGGCGTATTCCTCGCAAACGATCTCATCAGTCCACGCGTGGAACCAGAGATCGCGTTCGTCCTCAAATCTCCTCTGTGCGGACCGGGCGTCACCGCTGAGGATGTGCTCAGTGCAGTCGACTATTCCGTCGCGTCGCTGGAGGTTGTCGATTCCCGGATCGCTGACTGGCGCATCAAGCTCGAAGACACCATCGCAGACAACGGCTCCTCTGCGAGGATTGTGCTCGGTTCCGTCCGGGTACCCGCCGACAACCTCGACCTGAAAGCCCTGAGTGTTCGCGTCTTTCGCAACGGCGCCGAAGTCGGACAGGGAACGGGTGCGGCAATACTCGGATCGCCGCTGAATGCGGTGGCGTGGTTGGCGAACGCGCTAGGCGAACGAGGCGTCACCTTGGAGGCTGGCCACCTCATATTGCCGGGAGCGATGACCGCGTCGGCGCCCGCAGGCCCCGGTGACGTCATCACCGCAGACTTTGACCACCTCGGGACGGTCAAGGCTGAGTTCCGCTCTTCGGATGAAACCCCCGCTTGATTCACGGTTGACGCGCTGCGACCGGCACTCGGATACACGGATTGAACCGCAACCGATCTTGAGGAGAGCTCGAAAGCCCCAGCGTTGAAAACGCCCGGACCGTGGTTGTGACACCACGCGCCCGGGCTGAAGAAGCGCCCCCAGCAGGACTCGAACCTGCAACCTACGGATTAGAAGGCCGTTGCTCTATCCATTGAGCTATGGAGGCTTCAGCACGCCATTCTAGCGCCCGCCGCGACTTCGACGACCCCGGCTGTGCGGTCGTGCCCACACAGACAGCTGGGGTCGGCATCGGATCACCCCGATGCCGACCCCTGCGGAGGTCACTCAGACAGGATCAGGCCTGCGGCACCTCGACAATGAGAGCGTCACCCTGACCACCGCCGCCACAGAGGGCGGCGACACCCTTGCCTCCGCCTCGGCGCTGAAGTTCCAGGGCGAGGTGGAGGACAATGCGCGCTCCCGAGGCACCGATCGGGTGACCCAGGGACACGGCACCGCCGTTGACGTTCACACGCTCATCATCAATGCCGAGGTCCTTCATGGAAGCCAGCGACACCGCGGCAAAGGCCTCATTGATTTCGTACAGGTCGAACGAGTCCGCTGCCACGCCTTCGCGTTCAGCGGCGGCCTTGATGGCCTGCGAGGGCTGGTGCTGCAGCGTCGAGTCCGGGCCTGCAGTCCAGGCGTGCGACTTGATTTCCGCAAGGATCGGCAGGCCCTGCTCAACCGCCTTGTCCTTGTTCATGACGACAACGGCCGCAGCACCGTCAGAGATCTGCGAGGCGTTGCCGGCGGTGATGGTGCCGTCCTTGCGGAACGCCGGACGCAGACCGGCCATGGATTCAGCGGTCGTGCCGGCGCGGACACCTTCATCGCTGTCGACGACGACTTCGCCCTTGCGGGTCTTGATCGTGACCGGCACGACCTCGTCGGCAAACTTGCCGTCAGCCCAGGCCTTAGCGGCGCGCTGGTGTGACTGCGCGGCGAAAGCGTCCTGTTCTTCGCGTGAGAAGTGCACGCCGTCTTCATCGTTCATCGACTCGGTCAACCCACCCATGGCCTGATCCGTGAAGGCATCCCACAGACCGTCGTAGTCCATGTGGTCGCGCATCTGAATCGTGCCGTACTTAAAGCCGGCGCGCGACTTCTCAAGCATGTGCGGCGCGTTCGTCATCGATTCCTGGCCACCGGCAACGACGACGTCGTACTCGCCGGAGCGAACCAGCATCGCGGCGTGGGTGATGGTGTTGATGCCCGACAGGCACAGCTTGTTGAGCGTGACGGCCGGAACGTTCATGGGGATGCCTGCCTTAGCTGCGGCCTGACGGCCAGCACCCTGTCCGAGACCGGCCTGCAGGACCTGCCCCATGAGGACGTATTCAACGGCGTCCGGAGCGACTCCGGCCTTGTCGAGCGCGCCCTTAATGGCGTGTGCTCCAAGATCGACTGCGGAAAGACTTGCCAGTCCACCGGACATCTTGCCCAGCGGCGTGCGGGCACCGGCGACGATGACGGCTTCTGCCATGAGAACTCCTTTGCTGAGGTTTCAGTGAGTCTCGCCTCACTTTGGGAACAATCCTAGAGCACCGACAGTGACCCACGACACTGCGGCCCGCGGGGGCTCCCTCTTTGAGGAAATGTGAAGCTGACTACGTAGAATTGCCCCTAGTGGCTCAGCACTGAGGCGCGCCTGACGGCTGCATCGCCGGGCACGCAGAGCATTCGGACGAAGGAGAATCGGAACCGTGACACAACCGGAAGAATTCCGCACAGCAATGCGGGGGTACGAAAAGAACGAAGTCGATTCGCGTTTGAGCCAGCTCAAGCAGGAAATCGAATCCCTCCGCAAGGCCCTCTCCGACGCTCGCAGCCAGGTCATCGCGGCTGACCGCGCAAAGCTGCAGATCGCAGGCGAACTCTCCGAAGCCAAGCAGCAGCTGAAAAAGGCAGCTGACGACAACGCAGCACAGGCCGGCCCTCCCGGCAGCCGCATCGACCAGCTGCTGAAGATCGCCGAATCCCAGGCACGCGAAACGCTCGCCCAGGCAACCGCGGATGCCGAAACCATCCGCAACAAAGCCCGCGCAGACGCCGCGTCGTCACGTGCTCGTATGCACACCGAAAGCAACGACACGCTCAACAGCGCCCGCGCAGAAGCAGAGGCTACTGCCAAGGCTGCAGACCTGCGCGCTTCTGAAACGATCGATGCCGCAGAAAAGCGCGCCGCGGAACTCAAGCAGACCGCTGAGCGCGAAGCCCAGCAGATCCGCGACGACTCCGCTGCAGAAAAGTCTGACTCCTACGAAGCGCTCAAGCGCGAACTGAATGAAAAGCGCGCCGCTGCAGAAAAGGAAGCTGCAGACACGATTGCCGCAGCCAAGAAGGAAGCCGACACGCTTCTGGAAAAGGCCAAGGCCGAAGCGAACACGCTGCGCACAGAAGCCGAAAAGCAGTCGGCTGAGGCCAAAAAGGCCGCCGACGCCCAGGCTGCCAGCCTCGCCAAGATCCGCGCCGACCACGAAAAGGCCGAAAACGAGCGCTTTACCAAGGCCCAAGAAGAAAACCAGAAGCTGCAGAAGGCGGCCGCTGACCGGGCAGCCAAGGCCGACGCCGATGCTAAGGAAGCGGCTGAGCGCGCCGAGAAGACCCGCAAGGAAGCTCTCGAAAAGGCCGACAAGATCATCGCTGATGGCAAGGCTCGCGCCCAGGAACTCATCAACGAAGCACGCGAAACCGCCGAGGCAACACTGGAAGAATCCGCTGCAGAAGCCAAGCGCTCGGTGTCCGCGGCACAGTCGCAGGTCGACTTGCTGACCAAGCAGCGCCGCACCATCACCGCCCAGATGGAGCAGCTGCGCTCCATGTTCAGCGCACCCGGACTCTTCGACGACGTTGACCTCGAAGACGACCGTTCCGACCAAATCAAGGCAGCCGCCTACCCCACCGAAAAGATCGGGTCGAAGGAAGAACTCGAGAAGCTCAAAGCAGCCGAAGGCTCGGCACAGAAGAAGAGCGGCACCTCGGGCAAAGACAACAAGACAGACGAACAGGGCGACAAGCCGGCGGCTTCCGGCCAGCAGGCTGCCGGACAAAGCTCGGACGCAAAGACCGCTCAGGCGAAGCCCGCAGGCCCTCAGCCCGACAATAAGAAGAACGGTCAGGTGGGCGGCCCATCCCAGGCCAAGAACCCGAACAGCTGACCAGTCAGCTTAGGAAACCTGCAGCATAGAAAACCGGCGTCGCAGCAGCGGCGCCGGTTTTTGCATCAGCGCGGAACATTCACCGACGGCTGCGGGCGTTGAAACACGAGGTGTGCCAGTGCCGACGCTCCCCCACACCGGTCCCCCAGCCGAACTCATCGCCTGAGCGCCACGCGACGGTGTGCGGTGTGGAGGCGGGGAGATCCTGATTGCAGCCCGGGCAGATGTAGACCTTGCCCGGTGTGCCGCTGCGGATCTGCTGCACAATCCACGTGCCGTCGGATTCCGTGATCGAACGGCGCACAGAGTTCATCGACGACAGGGGTCGATGCGGCTGCTGCCACTTATTGCGGCGGCGGTTCGATGGGGAGCGTGGCATAGACATCATTGTGTCACGTAGAGTGTGCGACGTGCGTTTGGTGATTGCTCAGTGCAGTGTTGACTACGTCGGTCGTCTGACCGCCCACCTGCCCATGGCTAAGCGGCTTGTCATGCTCAAAGCCGACGGATCGGTGCTCGTCCACTCCGACGGCGGCTCTTACAAGCCGCTGAACTGGATGACCGCACCGGCACAGCTTCGAGTAGATGAGCCGTCCGACGAGCAGGCCGAAGCCGGCATCCGGGAAGTCTGGACTGTCGCGGCCGAAAAGACCGAGGACCGGCTCATCATCTCGATTGCCGAAATCCTCGAAGACATCACCCACGAATTCGGCGTCGACCCCGGTCTCATCAAGGACGGCGTCGAAGCACACCTGCAGGAGCTGCTGGCAGACCAGATCGACACGCTCGGCGAGGGCTACACAACCGTGCGCAGGGAGTACATGACGGCCATCGGCCCAGTCGACATCCTCGCCCGCAGCGGTGAGGGCGCCTCGGTCGCCGTCGAAATCAAAAGACGAGGCGGAATCGACGGTGTTGAGCAGCTCACCAGATACCTGGAGCTGCTCAATCGAGACCCGCTTTTGGCACCCGTCACGGGCGTCTTCGCCGCCCAGGAAATCAAACCCCAGGCGCGCACCCTCGCAGAGGACCGCGGAATCCGCTGCGTCATTCTGGACTACGACGCCATGCGCGGAGTAGACGATTCAGAATCCCGCCTGTTCTGAGCACTCGCACACGCCGCGGATGCTTTGTTGCCGGCGGCTTTGAGCCGCGAGTGCTAGGGTCATCGCGGTGGGCACGGCAGAGCGCCGTATCTGCCGACGTCCGTCGACCTAAGCTGGTTACCCTCGCAAGGAGCGAGACGAACAATGAGCAATCTGGAAAAGCGGCCCCGCGTTCATGTGTGCACGGCAGCCGATGCCGCTGAACTGACCGTTGTCGAACCGCGCGATATCCGCAGTGTAGACACGCACGGCGTTCCGCTGCGCCGCGCCCTGCCTCACGACGAGCTGGGCATGATCGGCCCGTGGTGCTACCTCGACCACTTCGGTCCGCAGGGCGTTGACGACGAAACCGGCAAGCTCACCTCGCCCACGCACCCTCATGCGGGTGTGGCGTGCATGCCGATGCTGTTCAGCGGCAGCCTGACAGAGACCTTCTCAACAGGCACCTCTGTCACCGTCGAACCCGGCGAAGCATCTTTGTTCATAGCCGGTCGTGGGGCTTCACACTCCGAGTTCACAACGGAAGACACAGAGATCCTCCACGGGGTGGAACTGTGGTACGCGCTTCCAGACAAGCACCGTTTTGCCCCGGCTTCCACCCAGCATTATCCCGCGGAATGCTTTTACGCCGGCGACTGCAAAGTCACGGTCTATGTGGGATCAGTGGGTGAGGTTCGCTCCCCCATCGACCCTGTCGTGAGCGTCGTCGCAGCACAGCTGGACATCTACGGCACGGCCGAGATTCCGCTGAGCGAGCATTTTGAACACGGCCTGCTCGTTGATTCCGGAGAAGCTCAGCTGACACTCGCAGACGGCACAACAGCCGTCATCGAAGCGGAACAGCTCGCCTTCATCCCCCAGGGCAACAGCACCGTTCGGCTCTCCGCCGATGTCCCCACGCGACTTGTGCTGTTCGGAGGCCAGCCCTTCGACGAGGAAATCGTCATGTGGTGGAACTTCGCTGGGCGCTCACACGAAGAAATCGAGCAGTGGTACGCGCAGTACCGCACCGAAATCGAAGTCGATGAAGAACAGGATGACGAGGAACGTACCGTAGTCTTCGGTCCTCTTCCGGAAAACCCGACCGACACGCTTTCTCTGCCAACACTGCCAGACGAAGACTGAGCTGCGCGAAGACTTCAGCTGAAACTCAGCGCTCAGCTGAAGTCGAGCATCTCCGGGACAGCGTCCCGCTCGACGTGCGCGCCGAGAGCACGCAGCTTCTCGGCGAAGAATTCGTAGCCGCGGTCGATGTGATCGACCCCTGCGACCTCAGTAGTTCCACTGGCAACAAGACCAGCGAGAACCAGACCGGCACCAGCACGGATGTCGGAGGCTTCCACCTCGGCCCCCGTCAACTCAGCCGTACCGGTGATAAGAGCGTGATTGCCGTCAATTGCGATGTTCGCACCGAGGCGGGCAAGTTCATGCACAAACCGCCAGCGGGCCTCAAACAGGTTCTCCGTAACCACGCCAACACCGTCGGCGACCGCGTTCAAGGCAATGGCAAACGGCTGCAGATCAGTGGGGAAACCGGGGAACGGAAGAGTAGAGATGTTCACCGAACGCGGACGCTCAGGTCCGATGACACGCAGACCGCGCTCAGTGTCAGAAATCGAGGCCCCGGCTGCTTCCAGCTTGTCAAGAACATTCGGGAAGAGATCACGCGTGACGCCCACGACCTCGACATCGCCGGCCGTAATCGCCGCAGCGTAGGCCCACGTGCCACCCACAATTCTGTCGGGCACGCAGCTGTGCTCCACAGGGCGCAGACTTTCCACGCCGTCGATGACGAGACGAGCTGTGCCGATGCCGTCGATCTTCGCACCCATGCTCACCAACATCGAACAGATGTCGACAATCTCCGGTTCTTTGGCAGCGTTGTCAATGACGGTGCGCCCATCTGCCAGAACCGCCGCCATCACAAGGTTCTCTGTCGCTCCGACAGAAGGAAAGGCCAAGGAGATATCAGCACCGTGCAGGCCGTCCGGCGCCTCAGCAACAAAATAGCCGTGATCAAGATGAACATCCGCACCCAGAGCCCTGAGACCCGCTGCGTGCAGATCAAGACCGCGCGACCCAATGGCATCCCCACCGGGAAGTGCGACCTTGGCGCTGCGCATACGGCCGATCAGCGGGCCCAAAACAGAAATAGAGGCGCGCATCGCACGCACAAGCTGATAATCAGCCTGAATATCCGTGCGCTCAGGGACGTCAATAGAGACGACGCCAGCCCGGGAATCGTAATCAACATCGCAGCCGAGCCGCTCAAGGAGACGGGCCATGATCGAAACGTCGAGAATCGCAGGAACGTTCGTGATGACAGAACGGCCGGGAGCAAGCAGAGCGGCGGCCATGAGTTTGAGGACACTGTTCTTGGCACCTCGGACTTCTACCGAGCCTTCCAAGCGAACAGGGCCGTGGACGCGGAGGACTTCCATCAATTGAACCTTCCGACGGCAATGTTGTCGCCGGGCGGAGACGATTCGATCCACGCGGACAGGGCAGACAGCGAATCAGCATCGAGAGCGAGCCTGCAGATGCGAGGATCAGGGTTTCCGCTGTTGATAGTCAAGGTGGCGATATAGGCATCCGACATAACCGCGAAGCGCTCATCGCCTTCAGGTTTCGTACGCTCAGCAATCTCCATAGTTGAGCGCGGCAAACGCACCGCGGGGCGCGAAGAAAAACCGAAGATCGGATACCAATCAAGAGTGCTGACGCTGAAAACCGCAACGCCCAAACGCCAACGTGGGCGGTGACTGGAGTCACCGCCCACGCTGTATGAGCAGTCAAAGGCGCCCTTAAGGCGGCCAATGGCCCGACGGCGAACGGAGACTGCTGCAACTGCAATAGCAGCCAATCCCACCAACGAGAGCAGAATAATCAGCAGGACAGATGCATTCACAGTGTCAGTCTACGTTCGCAGGCGTCGGGCTTTGGTCAGACCAGCTTCGCTGTGTCGGCGACGATGTTCACACGGTCGTTTTCAACCGACATGAACCCGCCAGCCGCGTGAGCGGTCACAAGCTGGTCGTTGGAGTCAATGATCCTCACGTCGCCGCCGGCGATCACGGCAAGCACCGGTTCGTGACCGGTCAGGATTCCGATTTCGCCTTCAACGGACTTAGCGACAACGCGCTTCGCCTGGCCGGACCACACTTCGCGGTCAGCGGCGACGACGGTGACATCGAGTGCCATGGATCAGTTCTCCTTCTGGAGCTGCTCGTAGTTGCGCAGCACATCGTCGATCGGGCCGACGTTGAAGAAGGCCTGTTCGGGGATGTGGTCGAAGTCGCCGTCGCAGATGCCCTTGAAGCCTTCGATCGTGTCCTTGATCGGAACGGTCGAGCCTTCAACACCGGTGAACTGCAGAGCGGTGTAGGTGTTCTGCGACAGGAACTGCTCAATACGACGTGCGCGGTGAACCGTGAGCTTGTCTTCTTCGGACAGTTCGTCAACACCGAGGATGGCGATGATGTCCTGCAGTTCCTTGTTCTTCTGGAGGATCTGCTTGACGCGCACGGCGGTGTCGTAGTGGTCCTGACCAACGTACAGCGGGTCGAGGATGCGCGACGACGAGGTCAGCGGGTCAACAGCCGGGTACAGACCGCGCGAAGCGATGTCACGCGACAGTTCCGTGGTGGCGTCGAGGTGTGCGAACGTCGTTGCCGGAGCCGGGTCGGTGTAGTCGTCAGCGGGGACGTAAATGGCCTGCATCGACGTAATCGAGTGACCGCGGGTCGACGTAATGCGCTCCTGGAGGACACCCATTTCGTCAGCCAGGGTCGGCTGGTAGCCCACAGCCGAAGGCATGCGGCCCAGCAGCGTCGAGACTTCCGAACCTGCCTGCGTGAAGCGGAAGATGTTGTCGATGAACAGAAGCACGTCCTGCTTCTGAACGTCGCGGAAGTACTCAGCCATGGTCAGACCGGTCAGGGCGATGCGCAGACGCGTGCCCGGCGGTTCGTCCATCTGGCCGAACACCAGTGCGGTGTTGGGCAGAACTCCCGATTCGTCCATTTCGTGGATGAGGTCGTTGCCCTCACGGGTGCGCTCACCGACACCGGCGAACACAGACACACCACCGTGGTCCTGGGCGACACGGGTGATCATTTCCTGAATCAGAACGGTCTTGCCGACACCAGCACCACCGAACAGACCAATCTTTCCACCCTGCACGTAGGGGGTCAGGAGGTCGATGACCTTGATGCCCGTTTCGAACATCTGAGTCTTCGATTCCAGCTGGTCGAAGTTAGGTGCGGTGCGGTGGATGGGCCAGCGCTCGGTGATCTCGTAGGGTTCGTCGATCATCGAGTCGTTGAGGACGTCACCGGTGACGTTGAAGACCTTGCCCTTGGTGACATCGCCGACGGGCACCGAAATGGGGCCGCCGGTGTCGCGGACTTCCTGGCCGCGGACAAGACCGTCAGTCGGCTGCATCGACACGGCGCGGACGATGCCGTTGCCGAGCTGCAGCTCGACTTCGAACGTCAGTTCGCGGGTGCCCTCAGACAGTTCGACCTCAGTCTTGAGTGCGTTGTAGATTGCGGGAACCGAATCGAGCGGGAACTCGATATCGACAACGGGGCCGATAACTCGAGAGATCCGCCCGACCCCACCCTTGACCTGGGGTGTTTCAGTAACGGTTGCAGTCATGTTCTCTTTCTTTTCTGCTCTCTTAGGGCGTTAGACGCTTCAGTCAGCAGATCCTGCGCCGGCAAGTGCGTCTGCACCGCCGACGATCTCAGAGATCTCCTGGGTAATCTCAGCCTGACGCGCCGAGTTGGCGAGTCGCGTGTACGTCCGGATGAGGTCGTCTGCGTTGTCGGTTGCGGTCTTCATTGCCTGCTGGCGTGCAGCCTGCTCAGATGCTGCCGCGTTGAGCAGCGCAGCGAGGATGCGCGATTCGATGTACTTCGGCAGCAGTGCGTTGAGCACAGTTTCTGCGTCAGGTTCGAATTCGTACAGCGGCAGAGGACCGTCCGCGGTGGTCGGTGCCGGATGATCTTCATCGGCTTCAACGACCTCAAGCGGAAGCAGACGACGGTGTTCGGGCTCCTGAGTAACGGAGTTCACGAACCGTGTGTAGACGAAGTAGATTTCGTCGACACCGTCGTTGCCGAAGTCACGGTCGAAGGCTTCCAGAAGCGTGTTGCCGATCTTCTGGGCGTCTTCGACAGTCGGGTTCTCAGAGAATCCCGTCCAGGCGCCGGCCAGCTGACGCTCGCGGAACGTGTAGTACGTTTCGGGCTTGCGTCCGACCACGTAGAGCTGCTGTTCAACGTTCTTTTCGTCGAGAAGCTGAACGAGCTCTTCTGCTCGCCGGATGACATTCGATGAATATGCTCCGGCGAATCCGCGGTCGGGGCCGATGACGACAACTGCCGCGCGGCGCACGTCTTCCGGTTCCGTGGTCAGAACGTGGTCGACATTCGACTGCGTTGCGACTGCGGATACGGCGCGCGTGATCGCGTTGGCGTAGGGCGTTGCGTCCTTGACCCTGCGGATGGCCTTCTGAATACGGGAAGCCGCGATGAGCTCCATCGCCTTGAAGATCTTCCTCAAGGACGATGTCGAGTTGATCTTCGCTTTGAAGACCCTCTGTGAAGCTCCCATCAGTACTTCCTTTCCCTATACCCGATCAGCGCTGCTTGACGATCTGCTCCTGAACGACTTCTTCTTCGTTCGTGGCGTCGAAGTCTTCAGTGCCGATCGCCGAGCCCCCGTCCGAAGACTGGAACTCGCGCTTGAATTCGGTGATCGCGGTTTCAAGCTCGCCCAGGAGGTCCTTGCCGAGCTTGTCGTTGAGGTTCGCGATCGTGGTCAGAATCTCGGTCTTGCGCTCGAGGTAGTCGTGGAATTCACGTTCGAAGCGCAGGACGTCCTCGACGGGGATGTCATCGAGGTGGCCTTCGGAGCCTGCCCAGATGGACACGGTCTGCTTTTCGGAAGGCATCGGGTCGTACTGACCCTGCTTGAGCAGTTCCATCAGGCGAGCACCGCGGTCCAGCTGACGCTTGGTTGCGGCGTCAAGGTCGGACGCGAACATCGCGAACGCCTCGAGCGAGCGGTACTGAGCCAGCGAGATCTTCAGGGTTCCCGAAACACCGCGCAGAGGCTTGCGCTGAGCCGAACCGCCGACGCGCGACACAGAAACACCGACGTCGACGGCCGGGCGCTGGTTGGCGTTGAAGAGGTCCGACTGCAGGAAGATCTGACCGTCGGTAATCGAAATGACGTTGGTCGGAATGAACGCGCCGACGTCGTTTGCCTTGGTTTCGATGATCGGCAGACCGGTCATCGAGCCGCCGCCGAGCTCGTCCGAGAGCTTGGCGCAGCGTTCAAGGAGGCGCGAGTGCAGGTAGAAGACGTCACCGGGGTATGCCTCACGGCCCGGCGGACGGCGCAGCAGAAGCGAAATCGCACGGTATGCCTCGGCCTGCTTGGAGAGGTCGTCAAAGACGATGAGGACGTGCTTGCCCTGGTACATCCAGTGCTGGCCAATAGCCGAACCCGCGTAGGGAGCAAGGTACTTGAAGCCTGCCGGGTCCGATGCTGGCGAAGCCACGATGGTCGTGTACTCGAGAGCACCGTTTTCTTCCAGCGAGCGGCGGACCGACGCAATTGTCGAGCCCTTCTGACCACAGGCCACGTAAATGCAGCGAACCTGCTTGCTCGGGTCCCCGGATTCCCAGTTGGCCTTCTGGTTGATGATGGTGTCGATCGCAAGAGCGGTCTTGCCGGTCTTGCGGTCACCGATGATCAGCTGACGCTGGCCGCGGCCGACGGGCACCATGGCGTCGATGGCCTTGAGGCCGGTCTCCATGGGCTCCTTGACTTCCTTGCGGTCCATAACGCCGGCAGCCTGAAGCTCGAGTTCACGGCGACCTTCGGCTTCGATGTCGCCGAGACCGTCGACTGGGTTGCCGAGCGGGTCGACAACGCGGCCGAGGAACTTGTCTCCGACGGGCACCGAAAGAACCTCGCCCGTGCGGTAGACCTTCTGCTCTTCGGCGATGTTGGCGAATTCGCCGAGAACGACCACGCCGATTTCGCGTTCGTCGAGGTTCTGGGCCAGGCCGAGCGTGCCGTCTTCGAAGCGCAGCAGTTCGTTGGCCATAACTCCGGGCAGTCCGGACACGTTGGCGATGCCGTCGCCAGCGGTCACAACGGTGCCCACTTCCGTCTTGTCAGCCGAGGTGGGCTTGTAGTTCTCTACAAACTTCCCCAGCGCGTCCCGGATCTCCTCCGGGCGAATTGTCAGATCCGCCATCGCGGTTTCCCTGCTTCCTTGGTTTGTGCGGCGCGGCCGCTGTTAGCTTGCGAGCCTGCGCTCAACTTCTGCGAGTCGGTCGGCAATCGTCGAGGTCATAACTTCGTCTCCAACCTGCACGCGGACACCGCCGACAACGTCGGGGTCGATGCGGATGTTGAGAACGAGTTTGCGACCGAAGTTGGCCGAGAGAGCTGCCTCGAGACGGGACTTCTGCTGTTCGGTCAGTTCCCGTGCGACAGTCACGTCTGCAACTGCGCGCTGCTGACGGAATGCGAGGATTTCCGAGAAGTTCTCGTAGGCTTCGGAGACTCGACGACGGCGCGGGTTGACAGCACCGTGGACGAGCAGCATGAGCGTTTCTGCCGAAACGCGGCTGCCGACGATCTGCTGCAGCAGCTGTTCCTTAGCGGCCGGCTCAGCGTCAGATTCGAGGGCCCGTTCGAGGTCGTGATCAGAGAGAACCAGACGCGTAAAGCGGAACAGCTCTTCTTCGACCTCGCCCAGGCGCTCCTGCGACTGCGCGTGTGCGGCCAGCTGCGACACAGCAGCGGTTTCGACTGCGGTCACGTAGTCCTGAACGCGCGCCCACCGACGTCCGGCGGCGCTGACGAGCAGATCGACGGCGGGAGCCGACAGCTTGCCTGCGAACAGCGAGTTCAGAAGGCCGCGCTTAGCTTCAACGTCGACTGCCGAGTCCGTGAGAACGCGTCGCAGCTGAACATCCGAAGCGAAAACGCCGACAGCTGCCAGGAGATCGGCTGCAAAGCCGGTTCCGGGCGTGACGACGGTCGCTGCCTCGTCAACGGTCTGCAGCAGTGAATTTCTGCTCGATGCCAGCATCACGCGTCCTTGCCGGCCGGAGCCTGTGCTTCGAGGTCAGCGATGAAGCGGTCGACAACACCGTTGGAACGGGCGTCGTCCTGCAGCGATTCGCCGACGATGCGGGATGCGAGGTCTGTGGCCAGCGAGCCGACTTCGCTGCGGAGCGAAATCATTGCTGCCTGGCGCTCAGCTGCGATCTGCGCCTTGGCAGTCGAGATGATGCGTTCGGCTTCTTCGTTGGCCTGCTGCTTCATGTCAGCGATGATCTGAGCGCCGTCTTCCTGAGCCTCGGCACGCAGACGGGCTGCCTCTGCGCGGCCCTCGGCAAGCTGCATCCGGTACTCTTCCAGCGCTGCATCGGCTTCGGCCTGTGCACGTTCGGCCTTTTCGATGCCGCCCTGGATAAGCCTGGATCGCTCGTCAAGGACTTCCTTGAACTTCGGAAGGATGAGCTTCCAGAAAACGAGCAGGATGATGACGAAGCAGACCAGCGACCACACAATGTCGTAGACAGCCGGAATCATGGGGTTCTGGTCAGAAGCCCCTGCGGCGATGAAAGTAGTCGGGGTCAAGAGTCAGTCCTTATTCCAGATCAGACGAAGATGAAGTGAGCTGCAATGCCGAGGAAGGCCAGGAGCTCGACGAATGCAATACCCAGGAACATGGTGGTGCGCAGCTGGCCGGAGACCTCAGGCTGGCGAGCCATGCCTTCGACGGTCTTGCCGACGAGGATGCCGATACCGATACCGGGACCGATAGCGGACAGACCGTAGCCGACCGTAGAGATGTTGCCCGAGACTTCAGCGAGAATGGTTGTATCCATGGGATGTTTTTCCTTCCGATATCTTGGCCGACTGGCTTAAGCCGACCGTGGTCCCGTGTGTTACAGGAGTTTGTGGGGTTGTACCTCAGTGGTCCTGAGCGATGCTCAGCTGAATGTACACAGCGGTCAGCAGTGCGAAGACGTATGCCTGCAGCACGGCTACCAGGATTTCGAAGAGTGTGAAGGCGAAACCGCCGACGAGAGTCAGACCGCCGAGTGCGAAGAGACCGCCGCCGGCTTCGAAGAAGAAAAAGTGGGTTGCGGCAAAGCACAGCACCAGAAGAAGGTGGCCGACAATCATGTTGAAGGTCAGACGCAGTGTGAGCGAAACCGGGCGAGCGATGAAGGTCGAGACGAACTCAATCGGGGTCACGATGATGTACATCAGCGGCGGAACACCGGCCGGGAACAGCTGGCTCTTAAGGTATGCGCCGCCGCCCTGGGCCTTGATTCCGGCGCCGATCATGACGAAGTAGGCGACGACGGCCAGCACGAGCGGCATGCCGATGTTCGAGTTCGGCGAGATGTTGAGGAACGGGATGATGCCCGTGATGTTCATGCAGAACACAGTCAGGAAGATGACGGCGATCAGCGGGAAGAAGCGGTCGCCGTCTTTTTTGCCGAGGATGTCGTGGGCGATGCCCTTGCGGCAGAACTCAAGCGCCATTTCCGCAATCGACTGAGCGCGGGTGGGAACCAGTCGGCCGCCGCGAAGCATCAGCCAGAAGGCCAGCACCATGAGGAGGGAAACTGCGATCCGGATGATCATGATCCGGTTGAGTTCAAAGGGGGTCCCGGCGAAGAGCACAGCGCTGGGGAAGAACTCTTCGAGCCCTGGTGCGTGGAAGCCTCCTCCCTCTGCGACGAGGGACACCGATGAAGTCAGAGCTGACGCGTTAAACAGGGCTAACTCCCAAAGCTCAGGGCGCACGCAAGCATGCAGTGGCCATATGCGGATGGTCGATGTGTTTGCAGAGCCACAAGTGCGGGCTCCGGAAAAACACACACGATTCCCAGAGGAATCATCGCGGTTTGACTGAATCTTACCAAGCGCGACTTATGATTCAAAACTCAGTCGCGTTTCCCGAGCGTCGGATCAACCGTCGGAATCCGAGCGTTCTGCACTGCCCATGTTTCGATCGCCAGGGATGCCACCGCACCGGCAACAAGCGTGATGAACAGAACCATCGGGTGATAGAAGCCTTTGCCGGAAAGCATCGCAATGACTGCGAACAGGAGCACGATCTTCACCAGGAAGCCGCCCATCGCCGCACCTGCCGTGACAGCCGGCCCGGCGTCTGCCGTGAACAGCATGATGACCGCGGTGATGCCGAAGAACACAAAGGCAACAGCCGCTCCGATGAGCGCACTGTAGACACCGCTCACACCGACTGTCAGCCCGCCGATCACCGCTGCGATCAACGCGATGGCAACACCGGCAGTCGCACTGAAAAGGAGGATCCGCTGCATGAGTCTACTGACGGCCTGTGCGCTGGTGGACTGCTGGCTCATCTTGTGATTTCCCTTCGGTAGCGACGACGGGCGATCACCGGGTAGAAGGTGAACGCGAGTGTTATGAGAAGGCTGATGCCCACAACGATGATGACGATGTCTGTTGGGAACAGCAGGAAGCCGATTGCACCGAAGGCGAAGTCCGCTGTCCACAGGTACATGATGAGCACTGCGCGAGCGTGAGAATGCCCCAGGCGCAGCATGCGGTGGTGAAGGTGCTTCGCGTCCGCGCTGAACGGCGATTTTCCTGCCGCCATTCGGCGGACAACAGCCAGGAAAAGGTCGATGAGCGGCAGCGCCATAACCGCCAGGGGCAGGATGATCGGCATGTAGGCGGCGAAAACACGTTCGTTCGAAAGAAGCGCGGGATCGACCTGGCCGGTGACGCGAATAGTCGATGCGGCCAGCAGAAGGCCGATGAGCATCGATCCGGAATCTCCCATGAAGATCCGGGAGGGGTTGAAGTTGTGCGGCAGGAAGCCAATGCACCCGCCTACAAGAAGCGCGATGATGAGCGAGGCCAGGTTCGCGTAGCTGGCGGGGCTTGTGTCCACAGCCAGCTGATAGCTGTAGATGAAGAAGGCCACGCCGCCGATTGTCACGACGCCGCTGGCAAGTCCGTCGAGTCCGTCGACGAAGTTGACCGCGTTGATGGTGACCAGAACAACGAACACCGTGAGAATGACCGACATACGCGGCGACCCCACGATGATGTCGACCCACGGGATCGACAGCATTGCCACGCCGTTGAGAGCCATAAAGCCCGCGGCCAGAGCCTGTCCGGCCAGCTTCGCGGCCCAGTTGATGTCCCAGATGTCGTCGATTACACCGATGAGCACCAGAAGGCCCCCGGCGCCGGCCACACCGATGATGGGCGCGGGATTGTCAAACAGGTGCCGAAGGAACGGGGTTTGGGATGCAAACAGCAGTCCGACGAGCACACCGGCGTAGATGGCCACGCCGCCGAGTCTGGGCGTGGGCACCGAGTGGACGTCGCGGTCGCGCAGCGGCGAGAAGATGAGCCCGCGTTCGGCCACGCGTCGGACCATGGGCGTCACAAGATAGGACACGATAGCCGACACGACGACGATGAACAGGTAGACGCGCATCAGCCGTCCCTATCGGCCTCTCCGGAAGCGGGCGCCTCGTCAGCAGCGGCTCCCTCAGCCGGCACCTCGGGGTCTTCGGGTTCTTGGCCGACATCCAGCAGATTCGGCACGTGCTCGGCAAGAGCGGCGTAGGAAATGGGCCCCGAGCGCACCACTCGAGGCGGCTGCGCAGTCATGTCGATGATCGTAGAAGCACCCTGGCCGGCTGCCGCGCCGGAGTCAAGGTAGACCTCGATGTTCTCCCCCAGCATCTGCTCGGCGTCTTCAACCGACAGCGCTGCTGGCTGCCCGTGCGCGTTGGCCGACGAAACAGCCAAGGGGCCGGTGCGGCGCAGCACGTCGAGAGCGGGTTCGTGGTCGGGCATCCGAACTGCCACTGTGCCGTGGGTGTCGCCGAGGTCCCAGTCGAGCATGGGCTGTGCGCGGCAGATGATGGTCAGGGCACCGGGCCAGAACTCTGCTGTGAGTGCCATGGTCGCAGCATCGACGCCCTCGGCGATTCCCATGAGGGTTTCCGGGCGCGCGATGAGCACGGGCGGCGGCATGGTGCGGTCGCGGCCCTTTGCTTCGAGCAGGCGCTCAACCGCTTCGGGTGAAAATGCGTCGGCGGCGACACCGTAGACGGTGTCGGTGGGCAGCACAATGAGTTTGCCGTCTTCGATGACCCGTGCGGCTTCGGCTATCACGAGGTCGTGGACCTCTGAGCTGCGAAGGTCATAGTGCCGCGACATGGGTCTCCTCGTGGGGTGTGAAGCCGGTGGTGAAACGTTCCCTGCCAGTGTAGTCGCGGTGGACTTCCACCCGTTCAAAGCCCGCGTTCGCAAAAGCATCGCGCATCTGCTGCCCCTGATATTCAGCGTGTTCGACAGCCAGTGCTCCTCCGGGAACTATGATCCTCGCCGCGTGGCCGATGAGCGCGCGGGGAAACTCCATACCGTCCTCTCCCCCGCCGTACAAGGCGATTTCGGGGTCGGCTTCAACTTCAGGCAGCTTCGGCTGGCGCGCACGGTCGACATAAGGCGGGTTCGACACCACGAGGTCCACCGGGCAGTCCGGAAAGAACTGCAGTGCGTCACCCTGGGTGACTATGCACTGCGAACCGCAGCGGCTGAGTGTCCGAGCATGGTTCTCAATGTTCTTCTGTGCCCACCTGTAGGCGGTCGGGCTCAGTTCGATGCCGGTTGCCGAGGTGCCGCCCACCTCGGTTGCCAAGGACAGAGCCAAGGCCGAGGTGCCGGTGCACAGGTCAAGCACCTGCCGACTGCCGCGGGGGCGGCTGCGCAGAAAGTCAATGCCCCACTGAGCCAGCAGCTCAGTTTCGGGGCGGGGAATGAAAACACCGGGGCCGACAGCCAGGTCGAGGTGCCGGAAAGGCGCCTGTCCGGTGATGTGCTGAAGTGGAACCCGTTCGCTCCGGCGAGTCAGCGCATCCTCAAGGCGGTGTACTACATCGGCGGGAACAGCGGGATCGGACAAGAGCGTCAGGGACAGATCCCTGACGTCACTCCCCCAGGCCCATGCAAGAAGAAGGCGAGCCTCTGCATCGGCGGCTTCTATGTCCGCGCGGTGCAGCCGAGCGGCTGCAGAAGTCAGAATCTGCCGGGCACGAAGCGGATCAGCAGACAATCAGCCGATCCCCTCGAGCCGCTCAGCACGTTCAGCAGCGCGCAGGGATTCGACAACCTCGTCCAATCGCCCGTCAAGGACCTGGTCGAGGTTGTATGCCTTGTACCCGGTGCGATGATCGACGATCCGGTTTTCCGGGAAGTTGTAGGTGCGGACGCGCTCGGAACGGTCCACCGAGCGAACCTGTGAGCGGCGTGCGCTCTGGGCTTCTGCAGCGGCTTCTTCGGCCTGTTTGGCCAACAGACGCGCACGCAGAATGCGCATGGCGGCCTCACGATTCTGCAGCTGTGACTTTTCGTTCTGACAGCTGGCGACGATTCCCGTGGGCAGGTGGGTGATGCGCACAGCGGAGTCTGTCGTGTTGACCGACTGACCGCCGGGCCCGGACGAACGGTAAACATCGATGCGCAGATCGTTGTCGTCAATGCGGATCTCGTCGGGTTCGTCGACTTCCGGAAACACCATGACACCGGCGGCCGATGTGTGGATGCGTCCCTGCGATTCCGTCACGGGAACACGCTGCACGCGGTGCACACCGCCTTCGAACTTCATCCAGCCGTACACGCCGCCTTCGCGGGATTTAACGGCCAGCGTGATGTCCTTCCAACCGCCCAAAGCGGTTTCCGTGGAGTCGAGGACCTCGACACTCCATCCGCGGTTGGACGCCCAGTGCCGGTACATGTTGACGAGGTCTGCGGCGAACAGGGCGGATTCGTCACCGCCTTCTCCGGCTTTGACCTCGAGCAGGGCATCGCGCACATCATCGGGGTCTTTGGGAACGAGCAGTTCCCGCAGCCGCTCTTCGAGATCGACAATCACACCGTCCAAGCGGTGTGCCTCTTCGGCAAAAGAGCTGTCCTCTTCGGCAAGCTCAGCGGCAGCCTCGCGGTCGCTGCGGGCGGAGTCAATCGCGTCGACGCAGGTTTTCACCTGTCCGAGTTCGGAATACCGCCTGGTCAGCTTGCGGGTCCGCCCCGCATCGGCGAGCACGTCCGGATCGGCGAGTTCCGCCTCGATTCGGTCGTGCTCGTCGATGAGTGAGCGGACACTGGCTTCCAGCTGCGAAGAGTCAAGCGCCATCAGTCGTCAGAGGCGGCTTTCGGCAGCGGGGTGGTCTTCTGCACCTGCATGAGGAACTCAGCGTTGTTCTGGGTTTCCTTCAGCTTCGAAAGCAGAAGCTCAAGAGCCTGCTGCTGTTCAAGGCCAGCGAGCACGCGGCGCAGGCGCCACATGATCTTGCGCTCTTCAGCACCCATGAGGTTCTCTTCGCGGCGCGTTCCGGAGCCGTTGACGTCAACAGCCGGGAAGATGCGCTTGTCAGCAAGGCTGCGCGACAGGCGAAGCTCCATGTTGCCGGTGCCCTTGAACTCTTCGAAGATGACTTCGTCCATCTTCGAGCCGGTCTCGACGAGGGCCGTTGCCAGAATCGTGAGCGAACCGCCGCCCTCGATGTTCCGCGCGGCACCGAAGAAGCGCTTGGGCGGGTAGAGGGCGTTGGCGTCGACACCACCGGACAGGATGCGGCCGGATGCCGGCTGCGCCAGGTTGTAGGCACGCCCCAGACGGGTGATGTTGTCCAGGAGCACAACGACATCCTGGCCCATTTCAACCAGCCGCTTGGCACGCTCAATTGCGAGTTCGGCAATTGCGGTGTGGTCGTCAGCCGGACGGTCGAAGGTCGAAGCGATGACTTCGCCGTCAACCGCGCGGGTCATGTCCGTGACTTCTTCGGGACGTTCGTCGACCAGGACGACCATGAGGTGGACGTCGGGGTTGTTCGTCTTCACAGCGTTGGCGATCTGCTGCATGATCGTGGTCTTGCCGGCCTTCGGCGGGGCGACGATCAGACCGCGCTGGCCCTTGCCGATGGGGGCAACAAGATCGATGATCCGCTGCGTGACGTTCGACGATGTCGTCTCCATCCGCAGGCGCTCCTGCGGGTAGAGCGGGGTGAGCTTCGAGAAGTTCACGCGGCGTTTGGCGTCCTCAACCGACAGACCGTTGACGGAGTCCAGGCGGACGAGGGCGTCGAACTTTTCGCGACGGTTATTGCGTTCGCCTTCGCGCTGCTGGCGAATGGCGCCGACAACGGCGTCTCCCTTGCGCAGACCATTGCGCTTGACCATGTTGTTCGACACGTAGACGTCGTTCTGGCCCGGCAGGTAGCTGGAAGTGCGCAGGAACGCGTAGTTGTCGTGTACGTCGAGGATGCCGCTGACGGGAATGAGCACATCGTCGGGACGCAGGTCGTCGTCACCTCGACGACGCTTGCGGTCTCGGCCACGGCCGCGTCGACCACGATCGTTGTTGTCGTCCCGGCCCCCGTCGTCGTGACGGTTGTTGCGGTTGTCGTTGTTGCCGCGGTTGTCATTCCCACGGTTGTCGCGGTTATCGCCGTTGTTGCGATTGTCCCCGTCGTCACCGTGGCTCTTGCGACCGCGACCTTTCTTGTTGTTCTTGTGGCCCTGCTTGTCGTCGTGGCCGTTCTTGTCACCACGACCACCCTTGTCGTTGTGGCCGTTGTTGTCACGGTTCTTGTCGTCGCGGTTGTTGTCACCGCGGTTCTTATCGCCGTGCTGGCCGTCGCCGGACTGGGAAGCGTCGGCAGAGCTGTTGTCGCCGCGCTTGCCGCCACGGCTGCGACGACGCGAACGGCCGCTGTCGTCGCCCTGTTCGGCACTGTCACGACCGTCGGCCTTGTCTTCAGACTTGCCTTCAGCCTTGGCTTCGGCCTTCTTTTCGTCGTTTTTCTTGCTGTCGGTGTTCTCGGCCTTGTCCGAGGACGCGTCCGAGCTCTTCTTCTTGTCTGCGCCAGCACCGGTGTCTGCACCGGACTGCGCGGCTCCGCCCTGCGCCTGGAGAATGGCGTCGATCAGGTCGCTCTTGCGAAGACGGCGGTAGCCCTTGATTCCCAATCCTGCTGCCATTTCCTGCAGCTGCGGCAGGCGAAGTGCGGACAGGCTTCCGGAGTGGTTGAAGTCAGTGTTTTCTGACACGAAGGTTCCTTCTCCCTCGTTCGGCTGAAGCACAAAGAGGCATTCAGCAATGGTCTGCACATGAAAGTGACTGTGAAAGCACCAGCGTGGGTGCTGAGGTGACTGTTCTTCATCGGAGACAGAACCTGTCGATCCGAACATCACAGCGAAGCGCTGCGGAAGAACAGGTCAAGCATAACGTGAAGAAATGCGGTAAAGCGAATCAGCGCGCCGACAGTCGGCGCGCTGATTCCCCTATGCGTCTGTTCGAGTGATGGTCGCCCCAAAATCTGCTATCGAGGCTGCAATGATCCTGGCATCGTCGTCGCCGAGGACCGAGGCGACTTCATCGCGCAGGTTTTCCCCGGTGCCCAGAACGAGCGCTGTCGGGCCGGCCCCCGAAACAACAGCGGCGAGCCCGTGAGCCCGAAGAGCATCGACCCGAGCCAGCGTTTCCGGCATCGCGGGACGGCGATACTCCTGGTGAAGATGATCTTCTGTCGCCTCGAAAAGAAGCGACGGAGCGCGGCCGATCGCGTGGATGAACAGAGCCGCCGCCGCTGAGTTCGCCACTGCGTCAGCGTGGGGAATCTGCTCCGGAATGAAGGAGCGCGCGTAGTCGGTGTCCAACTTGGTGTCGGGAACGATGAGAACCGCGCGCACAGCCGGGTGGACCGGAACTGAAACAGACCGAGGGCGGCCTTCCGCATCGAGCGTGCTGATGGAGACCCCGCCGAACAGAGCCGGCGCGGCGTTGTCAGCATGCCCCTCGTAGTGAACCGCCCAGGCGAGTCTTTCCTCTTCTGTCAATTCACCTCGTCCCGCGAAGGCAAGAAGAGCATCGGCAATCGAGATTCCCGCAACAACAGCGGCGGCCGAGGACCCCATCCCCCTCGAATGCGGGATCGTGTTGGCACAGCGCAGAGTCAGCCGGTCAGCCAGCGCCCCGTGTCCCTGGTGATCGAGCACCTCGCGCACAACCCTGTGGATCAAATGATCCGAGGAGGTGGGCACCTGGCCGGACCCCTGCCCGGTGACCTCTACACAGCTGCTGAGGTCAACCGGATCGGGGTGAAGTTCAGCCACCACTTCATCGGCAATGTCGAGGGCGAGCCCGAATGTGTCGTATCCGGGACCCAGGTTAGCCGATGTCGCAGGGACCGAGACTTCGATGCTGTAGGGCATTATCAGCTCTCCAGGCCCAGTGCGCGGGCCGCGCTGACAGCGTCAACCGGCACGCTCTTGGCTTCGAATTCGCCTTCTGCCGCCTTGAGTGCCCAGTCTGCGTCTTTGAGTCCGTGACCGGTGACGGTGCACACGATGACAGCACCCTGCGGCACCTGTCCGGCTTCGTGCATCTTCAGCAGACCTGCAATCGAGGCGGCCGAGCCGGGCTCGATGAAGACGCCCTCGGTTGAGGACAGCAGACGGTGAGCGCGGATGATCTGTTCGTCTTCCACCGAATCGATAAGACCGCCCGATTCGTCACGAGCCGCGATCGCCTTGTCCCACGAAGCGGGGTTGCCGATCCGAATGGCAGTTGCAATCGTCTCCGGTTCGTCAACGGGGTGGCCGGTGACAAGCGGAGCCGCACCGGCAGCCTGGAAGCCCCACATGCGCGGGGTCGAATCAGCCAGGCCCTTCTGGGCGTACTCGGTGTAGCCCTTCCAGTAGGCGGTGATGTTTCCGGCGTTGCCCACCGGCAGCGCGTGAATGTCCGGTGCTTTGCCGAGAGCATCGACAACTTCAAACGCGGCTGTCTTCTGGCCTTCGATGCGGTCGGGGTTGACCGAGTTGACCAGATGGACCGGGTAGGACTCCGACAGCTTGCGGCACAGGGTCAGGCAGTCGTCGAAGTTGCCGTCGACTTCCAGCAGCTGGGCGCCATGCGCGACAGCCTGGCTCATTTTGCCGGGGGCGATTTTGCCCTTCGGCACAAGAACCGCACACGTCATGCCGGCCTTTGTCGCATAGGCGGCAGCCGATGCCGAAGTGTTGCCGGTTGAAGCGCAGATGACGGCCTTTGCACCGGCGGCCTTGGCCGCGGTGATCGCGGCTGTCATACCGCGGTCCTTGAACGAACCGGTGGGGTTCATACCCTCATATTTGACGTAGACCTCTGCGCCGGTGCGCTCCGAGAGCTTTTCGGCGAAGATCAGTGGGGTGCCGCCTTCTCCGAGCGAAACAGGCTGAGCCTGCGAATCGATTGCAAGGTGTTCGCGGTATTCGGTCACGACCCCGCGCCACTGGTGTGCCATGGTCTTTCTCACTGTCCTTCGATGCGCAGAATCGACACAACGTCATCGACCACGTCGAGCGCGCGCAGCCGCTCCACGGTCGTCGCCAGCGCGGATTCGCTTGCACTGTGTGTTGCCACCACGAGCTTGGCGCGCGGGTCAGCCGCATTGTCCAGGCTGGTCTGTTCGACCAGCTTGATGGACACCTCTTGGTCGAGGAAGACCTCGGTGACGGTGTGCAGCACGCCCGGGCGGTCTTGCACGGCCAGTGTGATGTGGTAGCGGGTGGTGATGTCGTCGATCGGGACGATCGGCTGCGAATCGCCTTCGAGCTTCCGGTACTGGCCGGCGCCGCCGAGCACCTTGCGGCGCGCAACCGACACGAGGTCGCCGAGCACTGCGGACGATGTCGGGGCTCCCCCGGCTCCCTGGCCGTAGAACATGAGCTCACCGGCGGATTCAGCTTCGACGAACACGGCGTTGAACGCCCCGCCCACGCTGGCCAGAGCGTGGTCTGCCGGGATCAGCGCCGGGTAGACGCGCGCCGAGATTCCGGCGCCCGGGATGCTTTCGCAGATGGCCAGAAGCTTGATGGTGAAGCCCTGGCTGGCCGCGGTCGAGATCATGTCCGCGGTGATGTTCTCAATACCCTCAACGTGGACGTCATCGATGCTCACGGAGCTGTGGAATGCCAGCGAAGCCAGAATCGCGGCCTTGGCAGCAGCGTCATGGCCGCCGACATCTGCCGTCGGATCAGCTTCTGCATAGCCGAGTTCCTGAGCGGTCTTCAGCGCGTGTTCGTACTCCCAGCCCTTGGCTTCCATCGCGTCGAGGATGAAGTTCGTGGTGCCGTTGACGATCCCGAGCACGCGGGTGATGCGGTCACCGGCCAGCGAATCGCCTACGGGGCGGATGATGGGGATGGCGCCTGCTACGGCAGCTTCGTATTCAAGGCGCACCTTGGCCTTGTCGGCGGCGGCGAAGAGCTCGCCGGAGTGCTTGGCCAGCAGCGCTTTGTTGGCGGTGACGACCGAAGCACCGGAGTCCAGCGCCTTGATCAGCAGCTCGCGGGCGGGTTCGATGCCCCCCATGAGCTCGACGACGATGTCGGCTCCTTCAATTGTCTTGTCGAGATCGTCTGTGATGAGCTCGGCCGGAATGCCGGGACGGGACTTCGAAGTGTCGCGCACACCGACGGACATGAGCTCAAGCGGGCTTCCAATGCGCTCGGTGAAGCTGTCAGCCCGGTTGAGGATCGCGTCGGCGACTTCGCTGCCGACGGTTCCCGCTCCGAGCAGGGCTACCTTAAGAGGCTGGGCGCTCATTTTTCTCCGTTCTCATTGGCCCGGGCGAAGCCGGGATCCGATGCAAACATCTGTTCGTAGGTCTCGGGCAGCACCACCCACTCGGCTTGCCCGTCTTCGACGGCGACGACACCGGGGCGCGGTACGTGGTTGTAATTCGAGGACAGAGGCCTGCAGTAGGCACCCGTGCCGGGGACTGCGATGAGGTCTCCCCGGCTGATGTCAGCGGGCAGGTACTCATCGCGGACCACGATGTCGCCGCTCTCGCAGTGTTTGCCCACCACGCGGACAACAGTCGCCTTGGCATCGGATGACCGTGAGGCCAGTGTGCACGAATAATCGGCATCGTACAGAGCGGTCCGAATGTTGTCGCTCATTCCGCCGTCTACTGACACATAAGTACGGATGCCGGACCCGGTTTCGACTTCTTTTATGGTTCCAGCGGTGTAGAGCGAGAACACGGCCTGTCCGACAATCGCCCGTCCCGGTTCAAAGGACACTGCCGGGCGCGGGAAGTCCGCGTCGTCGCATTCTTCTGCAACCGCGGCGGCCAGCAGACCGGCCATCTGCGCAAAGGAGACGGGTTTGTCCTGCGATGTGTAGCGGATGCCAAAACCGCCGCCCAGGTCGATTTCGGGAACGACGAAACCGGTGTCTTCGCGCAGACGGGCAGAGAACTCAATGATCTTGCGGGCTGCGAGGGCAAAGCCGTCTTTTTCAAAGATCTGGGAGCCGATGTGACTGTGCAGGCCGACGAACTCGAGGTGGGGGTCGGCAATGACAGCACGGGCGGCTTGGTCTGCCGCTCCCCCGCTGATGGACAGACCGAACTTCTGGTCTTCGTGTGCTGTTGCGATGAAGCTGTGCGTGTGTGCTTCAACCCCAACGGTCAACCGCAGCATGACGGGTGCGGTGATGCCGCGTTCCGCGGCAGCCTGCGAGACGCGTTCGATTTCGTCAAGCGAGTCGATGACGATCCGACCGATGCCCCAGTCCAGGGCCATGGCAATTTCGTCATCGGATTTGTTGTTGCCGTGCAGGCCCACTGCTTGGGCGGGAACACCGGCGGCCTGAGCTGTCCGCATTTCGCCAAGCGAGCACGTGTCAACGCCCAGGCCCTCTTCGTGTGCCCAGCGAGCAACTGCGGTGCACAGAAAAGCTTTGCCGGCGTAGTAGGCACGGGCTTCCATGCCCTGGGCGGCGAAAGCCGCGCTGAACTCTTCGACAAAACTGTGGGCACGGTGGCGGAAGTCGTCTACATCGAGCACGTACAGCGGGCTGCCGAAGCGCTCGGCAAGCTGTGCGACGGGAACGCCTGCGACTTCCAGAACGCCTTCGGAGTTCTTGACGGTGTTGCGCGACCACAGCGATGCCATGAGTTCATTGACGTCAGAGGGCACCGGCAACCAGACCGGCGACGGTCCGGCGTGCAGAACGCCTGAAGGGTGAGCTGGCATTACATCTTCTCCGGGGCTGAGACTCCGAGCATGCGCAGTCCGTTGGCGAGCACGGTTTTGGTCGCACGGTCAAGCACCAGGCGTGTGCCGTGGACGGCAGCGAGCTCTTCGTCTGTGCGCGGCACAACGCGGCAGGCGTCATACCACTTGTGGAAGCTGCCGGCGAGCGATTCGAGGTAGCGGGCAACCCGGTGCGGTTCACGCAGCTTTGCAGAGTCGGTCACGACGCGCGGGAAGTCGGCGAGTGCCGACAGCAGGACCGCTTCGGTCGGATCGGTCAGCGTTGCCGGATCGACAGGAGCCTGCTCTACCCCCGCCTCGACCGCCCGGCGTTCCACACTGCAGGCCCGTGCGTGGGCGTACTGCACGTAGTAAACGGGGTTGTCGTTCGACGCTGAGCGCAGAACCTCGGGGTCGAGCGTGAGCGGCGAATCGGTGGGGATGCGCGCCAGCGAGTAGCGCAGCGCATCTGCGCCGAGCCATTCGATGAGGTCGCGCAGTTCGATGATGTTGCCGGCCCGCTTGGACAGACGCGCGCCGTTGACGCTGATAAGCTGCCCGATGAGGATCTCGATGTTCTCGTTCGGGTCATCGCCGGCGGTTGCCGCTAGGGCTTTGAGGCGACCCACATAGCCGTGGTGGTCCGCACCCAGCAGGTAGATCTTCTTGGCAAAGCCGCGGTCCTTCTTGGACAGGTAGTAGGCGGCGTCAGCGGCAAAGTAGGTGGGATTGCCGTCAGCGCGGACGAGCACCCGGTTCTTGTCGTCGCCGAAGTCCGTGGTGCGCAGCCACACTGCACCGTCCTCGTCAAAGATGTGGCCCTGTTCGCGCAGGCGGGCCACGGCATCGGCGACCTTGCCTTCGTCGTGGAGGCTCTTTTCGGAGAAGAACACGTCGAAGTCAACGCCGAATGCGGTGAGCGTGTCTTTGATGTCAGCCAACTGCAGTTCGTAGGCTTCCGCGCGCAGCTGGTCGTAGATGTCGGCATCAGCACTGTCGGCCCATTCGGGGTGGCGCTCAAGCAGGGCATCTGCGATTGCCTGCACGTACTGGCCGGGGTAGCCGCCCTCTGGGACATCCTGTCCGCGAAGGCGCGCCAGGACGCTGCCGGCAAATGTGTCCATCTGGGAGCCGAAGTCGTTGATGTAGTACTCGGCGGTCACATCTGCCCCTGCGGCTCGCAGGACGCGCGTCAGAGCGTCGCCGACGGCGGCCCAGCGGGTGTGTCCCAGGTGGAGCGGGCCGGTCGGGTTGGCTGACACAAACTCCATGTTGACCGGATCTCCGGCCAGGGCGTCAGAGTGTCCGTAGGAGCTGCCTGCCTTGACGATGTCGAGGGCCAGTTGGCCGGCAGCCGCCTTGTTGAGGGTGATGTTGAGGAAACCGGGGCCCGCAACGTCCACGGTGTCGACACCGGGATTTGCACGCAGCTGTTCAGCGATTTTTTCAGCAAGTTCCCGAGGTGGAACTCCCGCTTGTTTGGCAAGCTGAAGGGCCGTGTTGGCCGCCCAGTCGCCGTGGTCGCGGTTCTTGGGTCGCTCGACCGTGAGCTTGTCGGGAACCGTAAGGTTTAGGCCTTCGTCGGCCAGGGTCTGAATGGCCTGTTCAATTGCTGCTTTGAGATCTTCCGGAGTCACAGGGTCAACGATATTACGCGCGCGTCCAATGCGGCCAACCAGGTGCCGCGGCACAGACTCAGCCGCGAGCGCGCCTCACTCTTGGGGCACCCCGGAGCGAGCCTGCTTCTGGAGGGGCTTTGCGTTCCCCGGCGTCTTGGAAACCCGGGGCCGGTCGGACAATTGCCTCCTATATCGATATGCGTCAATATAGATACGTGTCGATTCAAGATCAAGGAGCTCCCGGCATGACTGCAGACACCACCACACAGCAGACAACACCCGCACGCCTGTCGACACTGGATAAGTGGCTGCCGGCCTGGATCGGCCTGGCCATGATCGCGGGCCTCCTCCTCGGCCGGCTGATCCCAGGGGTCTCTGAGCTTCTTTCCCATTTGGAAGTCGGTGACATCTCAGTACCCATCGCCCTTGGCTTGCTGGTCATGATGTACCCCGTCCTCGCTAAAGTCCGCTATGACAAGGTCGCCGATGTAACCGGCGATAAGAAGCTGCTGATCTCGTCATTGATCCTCAACTGGTTGGTCGGGCCCGCCGTGATGTTCACTCTGGCCTGGACGTTCCTGCCAGACCTCCCCGAATACCGCACAGGATTGATCATCGTCGGCCTGGCCCGCTGTATTGCCATGGTCGTGATCTGGAACGACCTCGCCTGCGGTGACCGAGAGGCAACCGCTGTGCTGGTCGCGATCAACTCGATCTTCCAGGTGGTCATGTTCTCAGTCCTCGGCTGGTTCTACCTCACTGTCCTGCCCACGTGGTTGGGACTTGATACACAGGGCCTGGACGTGTCAATGGGCCAGATCGCTCTCAACGTGCTCGTCTTCCTCGGCGTCCCCCTGATCGCCGGATTCGCCTCACGGTGGATCGGCGAGAAACGTCGCGGCCGTCAGTGGTACGAAGAGAAGTTCATTCCCCGAGTGGGGCCGTGGGCGCTCTACGGCCTGTTGTTTACGATCGTGCTGCTCTTCGCGCTCCAGGGCGAGCAGATCACCAGTCAACCGTTGGACGTCGCTCGAATCGCACTGCCATTGCTGGTCTACTTCTCGCTGATGTGGTTCGCCGGCCTCCTGCTCGGTAAGAGCCTCGGTCTTGGATACGCTCGATCCACAACACTGGCGTTTACGGCAGCGGGCAACAACTTCGAACTCGCGATTGCCGTCGCCATCGGCACCTTCGGCGCTGCCAGCGGACAGGCCCTGGCTGGAGTCGTCGGCCCCCTCATTGAGGTTCCTGTGCTGATCGGCCTCGTCTATGTCTCACTCTGGGCCGCGAAGGCATGGTTCCGCACTGACCCCTACGCCACGGAGTCGAGCTCGTCATGACTGAAACCACTATGACCCCGACTGCCGATGAACCGTGTGCCCCCGACCCGTCCCACGCCATCGCTCTCGACGTCGCGACGACGCTTGCCGGCACACTCAAGGCACTCGCTGACCCTCTGCGGCTGCGGATGCTCTCAGCGATCAGCACTGATCCGCGTGGAGAGTCATGTGTCTGCGACCTTGCAGAGCTTGCCGATGTTTCTCAGCCAACTGTCTCTCATCACTTGAAAGTGCTGAAGACAGTGGGGCTGCTTGACTCTCAACGTCGCGGCACCTGGGTCTGGTACTCGATTGCCGCTGGTCGCCAGGCCGCTGTGAGCGCTCTGCTGGAGGGGTTCGCCCCCGCCGTCATCGCACCAAACCCGCCGCCCGAGGCAACAATGGTGGGCAGTGCCGTCGACGTCGATGCCCGCATCAGCCGTTTGGCCGCAGACCTGTCGGCAACGTCGGCTGGTGTGTCACCAGAGACCGTCACCGGCATCGTGCGCGATTCCTACACAGCGCTCGCTCGATCGGCGAAAACCACTCACTGCCTCATCCCCTTGACCGAGCGCTTCGCGAAGCAGCGCTTGGCTGACATCACCCGGGACCGAGCCAGCGCACCTCCGCAGGTCCTCTTCATCTGTGTCGCCAATGCAGGCCGGTCCCAACTCGCCGCGGCCCTGACACGTCACTTATCCGGAGGTAAGGTCATCGCCCGCTCCGCAGGTTCGACTCCCGCGGCCGGAATCAACCCGAACGTCGCCGAACTCATCAGCAACCTGGGCGGAGAGAACGTTGGGGAACTGTTCCCAAAGCCGTTGACCGATGACGCGATTCGTGCGGCTGATGTCGTGATCACGATGGGCTGCGGCGACGTCTGCCCCATCGTGCCCGGGCTGCGCTACGAGGATTGGGCAGTCGCCGACCCAGCACTGGCCTCTCCTGAAACAGCGACACTCATCCGCGACGATCTTGCGACCCGGGTCCAGGCCCTACTTGATTCCCTTACCAGCTGATCGAAAGAGAGACCGCCCCTATGACTGACCACAAACCCTCTGTCTTATTCGTGTGCGTCCACAACGCTGGCCGTTCCCAAATGGCAGCCGGCTACCTGCGCCATTATGCGGGCAACCGCATTGAAGTCCGCTCAGCAGGATCCGTCCCGGCCGAACACATCAACCCCATCGCGGTCGAGGCGATGAGCGAAGACGGCATCGACATCTCCGCCGAGCAGCCGAAAGTTCTCACAGACGAGGCTGTGCAGGGCTCAGACGCGGTCATCACCATGGGCTGTGGCGACCCATGCCCCTTCTTCCCGGGAAAGCGCTACGAGGACTGGGAACTCGATGACCCAGCAGGCCAGGGCATCGAAGCGGTTCGCCTGATCCGCGACGACATCAAGACCCGCATCGAGGCACTCGTGGCTGACTTACTCAGTCAAGATTGAGGGGGCACCGGATGACTGATGTCGTAGTCATCGGCGGCGGGCAGGCCGGCCTCGCCGCTGGATATTTTCTTCGCAGAGCAGGTCTCGAATTCGTGATTCTCGATAACCACGCCGGCCCCGGCGGAGCCTGGCAGCACGGGTGGCAGTCGTTGCGTCTGTTTTCACCCGCCGAATACAGTCCACTGCCAGGCTGGCCGATGCCTGCGCAGAAGGGCGAGTCCTTTCCCACCGCCGATCATGTCGTTGACTACCTGACCCGGTACGAAGACCGTTACGATCTACCCGTTAAACGCCCGGTCCACGTCAGCAATGTCTGCCAGGACCGGGGGCAGCTGTTCGTCGATACCGATTCCGGCACCCTGGAGACCACGGCGGTCATCAGCGCCACCGGAACATGGCAACGCCCCTATGTCCCTCACTATCCGGGCTGTGAGGATTTCACGGGACGACAGCTGCACACCGTTGAATACGATTCGCCCGAGGACTACACCGACCAACGGGTCGTCATCGTCGGCGGTGGGAACTCCGCCGCCCAGATCGTCTCGGAAGTCTCGACCGTGGCGCAGACACTGTGGGTGACGCAGCGCCGACCACGGTTCATGCCTGATGACGTCGATGGACGAGTGCTCTTCGATGTTGCCACCGCCCGCGAGGCGGCCCAGCGGGCCGGGCGCGACCACGATGGCGTGTCGGGGCTTGGCGATATCGTCATGGTCCCGCCCGTTCGGGCTGCACGCGATCGTGGCAGCTTGAGCGCCTCGCCGATGTTCGAGCGATTGACCTCGGCTGGGGTTTCGTGGGCCGACGGCAGTGAGTACAGCTGTGATGCCATCATCTGGTGCACCGGCTTCAAACCACACCTCAAGCATCTCGAGGGTCTCGAATTGACCTGGGAGAACGGGCATCCAGTCACCACGGGAACTCGAAGCATCGATGTTCCTGGTCTGCACCTGTTGGGGTATGGCGATTGGACGGGGTTTTCCTCCGCGACCATCATCGGTGCCGCCCGCACAGCGGAGTCTGCGGTCGCGGACGTGAGCGAATACGTGCGAAGCACTCAAGCACAGTAGCTGCCGCGATGCCAATACCAATCGAGTACTGCTTCGGCTGGCGCTACAGTGGACGGGACAGCCCTGGAACCTGACATCAGGATCGAGTTATCAGCCCACCGGCACCAAAGAGCAGTACTGCCATCACAATTGCCATAGCAGGATATCCGCCCAGCAGACCGGCTCAAGCGGGTCCGGCCACAGCGACGAGCGACTCCTGGAAGAACTCGTCGATGCGCATGAGCCCATCATCCCTTGGGCAGCCCCATGCAGCCGGCGGCCCGTTGAATATTGCGCCCCTCAGTGCACACACGCCCCCTTAGAGACAGGCATGAAGAAGGTCCCTGATCAACGTTTCCGTTAGATCAGGGACCTTATCTTGTGCCCGCGACAGGATTCGAACCTACGACCTTCTGCTCCGGAGGCAGACGCTCTATCCACTGAGCTACGCGGGCGAAAAGCTCTCCAACTGTATCACGCGTCAGAAAGCCGAAAGGATCAGTGACCCTTGATCATTTTGCGAGCCGGCACATACTCCCAGTGCCACGGCTCGTACTTGCTGGACTTAGCCCAATCGGGGTTTTCCCAGCCGTACTCGCCTGCGTGAGCGACAAGCCAGTCGTACTGCTGGCCGCTGGCAGTTTCGGCGCCACCGCCGAAGTCAACGGCAATGCCCCAACCGTGCATCGAGGTGCCGGGCTTGGCAGCAAGTCCGGGCTTGGAAGCGGCAACTGCCTGCTGCGATCCGATGGGACGGTAGCTGTCGGTGACCTCGAGTTCTTTGCCGGTGTCCGCCTTGTAGGCGGCGTTCATCTGAGCAAAGGCGACTGCTGCGTCAGCGCGGAGCTTGTGCCCGCCCTTGCCGATCTTGCACATCCAGTCATCCGGAAGCTCGCCGTTCTTGGCTTCGCCAGTCGGCGCTTCACCGGAACAGCCTGGAAGCGCAGTGCGCTCAATGGTGCGCGAAGCCGCGTGGGCCTTGCCGCCCTCAGAGCTCAGAACACCGCCGGACAGGCTGCTGTCCTGACCTGAGGTCGAATCGCCGCCCTGACCGCCGGCACCGTCAACGGCTTCTGCGCGCAGACCGTCCGGTGCATCGCCGGACGCTTCAGCCTTTGCGTAGGCAGACGACCCCAGGCTGGAGCTCATGACAGCGAAGCCACCGCCGATCACGCCGAGTGCTGCGACTGCAGCGACAGACGAACCGGCAAGGCGGCGGCGCATACGGTAGGCGCGGAGACGAGAACCGTCGGATCCGCGAACAGTGGCGGCGGCAACAGGAGCGGTGACGGCCGGCGCAAGGGCTGTTTCGGAAGTATGCACTTCAGCAACTGGAGGTGCGGCCTCGGAGCGGCGCATAAAGCTGAACTTGGCGCGACGTGCAGAGCGCTTCTCTGCGCGGCGAATGTCGCGTCGGCGCATGGGCTGGCCGTTCGATCCTGCGTCCACGATCCTCCCTCAGAAAAACATTCACGGATGCACCGTCATCGACGGCACTCGATGTTACAGCAGTGTAACGACCAATAACGATCTTCACAATTCTGTTACGCAACGAGTGTGTTGATCACAGGCAGATCACCGCCGAGACGCACTTCACATCCTCATCAGCTGGCCGACTCGCGCTGCATTGCATCGTGAACCTCACCCACGAGCTCCTCGAGCACATCCTCAAGGAACAGCACGCCGACCGGCTTGCCCTTTGCACTCATGACGCAGCCGACATGATTGCCGGCTTCCTGCATGCGCTGCAGAGCATCTTCGATTTCGTCATCAGCCGAAATCGTGACAAGCGAACGGAAGCGCTTCGAGGGCACGGGCTTTTCATAGTCGACTTCGTCCTCGACATAGAGGATGTCCTTGACGTGAAGGTAGCCATCGGGCGCGCCATCAGCACCGAGCACAATGAACCGCGAAAAGCCCTTCTGCCCCACCAGGCTGGAAATCCGCTCCGGAGTCACATCTGCTGCGACAGTGACGACCTTCTGAATGGGAACCATGACATCGGAGGCCTTTTTGTCCGAGAACTCCAAAGCTCCCTTGAGCAGCCCGCCTTCGTCGGCCAACAGACCTTCGCGTTTGGATTCGGCGACGATCGCCTGGACTTCTTCGACTGTGTAGGCAGCATTGACATCATCGCGCGGAGTGATTCCGCACAGCTTCAGCAGCGCATTGGAGAAAGCGTTGAGCGGATGGATGACAAAGCCGAAGATCTTCGCCAACACCACCAGCGGCGGTGTCAGAAGCAGCACCGCATGCTTTGCTTCTGCCAAGGCAATGTTCTTCGGAATCATTTCGCCGACGACCACGTGCAAGAACGTCACGATGGAGAGCGCAATCGCGAAGCCGATGGCACTCGCGGCGGCCGGAGGAATCTTCATCCACTCGAGCGGACCCGCCAAGAGGTGATGAATAGCCGGCTCAGCAACGTTGCCGAGCATTAGGGAGCAGACCGTAATGCCCAGCTGGCAGATTGCCAGCATAAGAGACACGTGTTCCATCGCGTACAGCGCGGTCTTAGCCGAGCGACGCCCCTGATCAGCCAAGGGCTCAATCTGCGATCGACGTGCCGACACAACGCTGAATTCAGCAGCCACAAAGAAGGCATTGCCCAAAATGAGGATGACAAGCCACAGAAGTCCCAACCAGTCGTTCACAGCGTCGTCCTCGAATAGTCGGGGATCATGCGCAGACGCTCAATCCGGTGCCCCATCATCCGCTCGACCACAAGGTCAGCGCCGTCAATGCTGAGGCGCGCACCGACCTTGGGAATTTCACCCAAGCGATAGAGAACGAGTCCGGCCATGGTCTCGTAGTCAGGGTCCGAGGGAATCTCCATACCGGTGGCCTCCACCACCTCGTCCGGACGCATCATGCCCGGCACGATCCACGAGCCGTCACGAGCGGGCCGAACCATAACGCGCAGTCGGTCGTGCTCATCCGCGACTTCGCCGACAAGCTCCTCGACCACGTCTTCCAGCGTCACAAGACCAGCAGTGCCCCCGTATTCGTCAATGATGACGGCAACCTGGTTCCCTTCCTGCCTCAGAAGCAGGAGGAGAGGCTCCAGTTCCAAAGTGTCAGGCACCTCGCGCAGCTCCGACATAAGACCACCGGCGTAGGCGTCCTCACGCTTGCTGAAGGGAACGGCGATCGCGTGCTTGACATGCACAACGCCGACGATGTCATCGCGCGAGTCCCCCGCCACCGGGAAACGCGAAAAGCCAGTCGAGCGTGCCTGCGCGATGATGTCGGCAGCAGTGGAGTCCTTATTGACAGACACCATGCGCGTGCGCGGAGTCATGATGTCCTCTGCGGTGAGTTCAGAAAAGCTCAGAGTGCGGGCCACGAGGTCGGCAGTCTGCTCATCAATTGCGCCTTCGTCAGCAGAGTGCCGAACAAGCGCGGTCAGTTCGTCAGCCGACCGACCCGCTGAAGACTCTTCCTGCGGCTCAATTCCCATAGAGAGCAGCGCCTTATTCGCCGACCCGTTGAGGAACGCAATAACCGGCTTGAAGACAACCGAAAAGAAATACTGAAACGGAACAGCGATCTTCGCTGCCGCCATCGGAGAGGCAATGGCCATGTTCTTCGGCACAAGCTCACCGATCACCATCGACAAGAACGTCGAAATGATGAGCGCAAGAACAAGCGACAGAGACAGCGAGGCGGCAGCTGGAAGGTCAAACGCACCGAAAAGGCGTCGGAGAATCACGCCGACCGACGGCTCCATCAAGTAGCCCGTCAAAAGGGTCGTGAGCGTAATGCCGACCTGCGCAGCAGACAGCTGGGTCGACAGATGCTTCAGGCCAAGATCGAGGTACTTGGCGCCGCGCTGCCCTTCGGCAAGCGCTTTGTCGACATCGTGCCGATCGAGCGTCAGGAGAGAAAATTCGCCGGCCACAAAATAGCCCGTGCCGACGATCATGAGGAGGGCCAAGCCCAGATACAGCCACTCCACTACAGAACAACCCCGAACATCTCCGAGGCGCGAATGAGCCCGACGGTCAACGCCGGGCCGAAACTGGCATATTTCATGAGACCATCGTAGCGAACAGCAAGCAGGAAATGACACGGCAACCGCACAGGGAGCCAGCCCCGCAAAGGGCAAGGTGACAGATGACACAGCCGAAATTGAAACCATGCGGGATACTGCCGGTTCAATTGGCTAGACTGGTTCGCGACGTCGTTGTACCCACCGAAGCTTAGGAAGAAGGCGATCAGCGCCGTGTCTGAATCGAACCCGACCATCACGGCCGAAGACTTCGGCTCGAACGAATGGCTGGTTGAGGAGCTCTACGAGCAGTACCTGAAAGACAAGAACTCAGTAGACAAGGCCTGGTGGCCGGTCTTCGAAAAGTACGAAGCTCAGAGCAGCGATTCGGCCCCTGCCGCACAGAAGACGGCCCCGCAGAAGAAGGCCCCCGCCGCATCTTCGCAGAGCACACAGAAGAAGAGCTCGACGTCGTCCAAGGGCGTAACCCCTTCGTCGACGGAAGCGGAAACCCCGAAGGCCGAATCCAAGACCGCCGCCTCCAAGAAGTCTGCAGCCGGCAGCGCGCAGAAGTCCGCCTCGGCACCCCAGGACGCCGAAGACAAGGTCACGAAACTGCGCGGACCGGCCAAGGCCGTTGCCGTCAACATGGACGACTCCATCAACGTCCCCACCGCAACGTCCTACCGCCAGCTTCCCGCCAAGGCGATGATCGACAACCGCATCGTCATCAACTCGCACCTCAAGCGCACCCGCGGCGGCAAGGTCTCCTTCACCCACATCATCGGCTTCGCCGTGATCAGGGCACTCAAGGCCATGCCCACCCAGAACGTCTACTACGACGAACAGGACGGCAAGCCCGCAATGGTGCAGCCGGCCCACGTGAACTTCGGTCTTGCGATCGACGTTCCCCGGCCCGACGGCACCCGCATGCTGCTCGTACCCAACGTCAAGGCTGCTGACACCCTGACATTCCGCGAATTCATGGCCGCCTACGACGACCTCGTGGAACGCGGCCGCAACGGCAAGCTCGGTGCTGAGGACTTCGCCGGCACCACCGTGTCGCTGACCAACCCCGGCGGCATCGGCACCATGATGTCCGTCCCCCGCCTCATGCGCGGCCAGGGCGCCATCGTCGGCGTCGGCGCAATGAACTACCCGGCAGAATTCCAGGGCGCAAGCCAGGAGACCATCAACCGCCTGGCCGTCTCCAAGGTCGTCACCCTGTCCTCGACCTACGACCACCGCGTCATCCAGGGTGCGGGCTCGGGTGAGTTCCTCAAGCTCGTCCACGAGTACCTGCTGGGCGGCGACGGCTTCTACGACGAAATCTTCGAGTCCCTCCAGCTGCCCTACGAACCGGTCCGCTGGATGCCCGACCTCGATGCATCCGACACCGACGATGTCAACAAGACCGCCCGCGTCATCGAGCTCATCGACTCGTACCGCACGCGCGGTCACCTCATGGCGAACATCGACCCCCTGGTCTACCGCCAGCGCACGCACCCGGACCTCGACATCAACAACCACGACCTCACCCTGTGGGACCTCGAGCGCTCCTTCGCAACCGGCGGATTCGGCGGCAAGCCCGTCATGCCCCTGCGCGACATCCTCGGCCTGCTGCGCGACGCCTACTGCCGCACGACCGGCTACGAATACATGCACATCGCCGACCCGGAGCAGCGCCGCTGGTTCCAGTCGAAGATCGAAATCCCCCACGAAGAGCTCACCCGCGAAGAACAGGGCCACATCCTGGGCCGTCTCAACGCGGCAGAGGCTTTCGAGACCTTCTTGCAGACCAAGTACATCGGCCAGAAGCGCTTCTCGCTCGAAGGCGGCGAATCGACCATCGTCCTGCTGGACGAAATCGCCAACGAAGCAGCTGACGCAGGTCTGGAAGAAGTCGCCATCGGCATGGCCCACCGCGGCCGCCTCAACGTGCTGACGAACATCGCGGGCAAGTCCTACGCACAGATCTTCCGCGAATTCGACGGCGTGCAGTCGCCCGAATCCTTCCAGGGCTCCGGCGACGTCAAGTACCACCTGGGCATGGACGGCTCCTTCACCTCGCCCGCCGGAAACACCACCAAGGTGTCGGTTGCTGCAAACCCCAGCCACCTCGAAACCGTCAACCCCGTCCTCGGCGGCATTGTGCGCGCCAAGCAGGACGAACTCGACCACGGCGAAGAGGGCTTCGGCGTTCTGCCGATCCTCGTCCACGGTGATGCCGCTGTCGCAGGTCAGGGTGTGGCCTTCGAAACCATTCAGCAGTCCGAACTGCGCGGCTACCGCACCGGCGGCACGATCCACGTGGTCATCAACAACCAGGTCGGCTTCACCACCCCGCCGGCATCGGCTCGCTCGTCGTTCTACTCAACCGACGTCGCCAAGTCGATTTCGGCCCCGGTCATCCACGTCAACGGCGATGACCCCGAAGCCGTCTTCCGCGCTGCCCGCCTGGCATTCGAATTCCGCCAGACGTTCCACCGCGACATCTTCATCGACCTCGTGTGCTACCGCCGCCGCGGCCACAACGAGGGCGACGACCCGTCGATGACCCAGCCGGTCATGTACTCGCTGATCGACAAGAAGGCTTCGGTGCGCAAGCTCTACACCGAATCGCTTGTCGGCCGTAAATTCATCAGCGACGAACAGGTCTCCGAAGTCGTCAAGGACTACCAGAACAAGCTCGAAGCTGCCTTCGAAGAAACGAAGGAAGCCGAGAAGTCCGCAGGCGCCGACGCCGGCTTCCCGCAGAAGATCGACATCGAACCGAGCGACTTCGGCACCGAAGTCGAAACCGCAGTTTCGAAAGACATCGTCGAAAAGATCGGTGACGCACACGTTGACGTTCCCGAAGACTTCGAAGTCCACAAGAAGCTGCGCAGCCTGCTCAAGAAGCGTCAGGAAATGTCCCGCTCCGGCGGCATCGACTGGGGCTTCGCGGAGCTGCTGGCCTTCGGTTCGGTCCTCATGGAGGGCATCCCGGTCCGCCTTGCCGGTCAGGACTCCCGCCGCGGTACATTCACTCAGCGCCACGCGGTCCTGATCGACCACGACAACGGCAACGAGTGGACGCCGCTTGCCAACCTCACCGACGAGCAGGCTCGCTTCTGGGTCTATAACTCCCTGCTGAGCGAGTACGCGGCCATGGGCTTCGAATACGGCTATGCCGTAGAGAACAAGAAGGCCCTCGTGCTGTGGGAAGCCCAGTTCGGTGACTTCGCGCAGGGTGCACAGTCGATCATCGACGAATACATCGCGTCCTCGGAACAGAAGTGGGAACAGCTTTCCGGTGTTGTCCTCCTGCTGCCCCACGGCTACGAAGGCCAGGGCCCGGACCACTCCTCGGCCCGCATCGAGCGCTTCCTCCAGCTGTGCGCAGAGAACAACATGACGGTTGCCTACCCGTCTAACGGCGCTTCGCACTTCCACCTGCTGCGCCGTCACGCACACACCGAGAACAAACGCCCGCTGGTGATCTTCACACCTAAGTCCATGCTGCGCCTCAAGGCAGCTGCCACGGACGTCGAGCAGTTCACCTCGGGCCGCTTCGAGCCGATCATCCCGGACACGACCGTCGACGCTTCCAAGGTCAACCGCGTGGTACTTGTCGCCGGCAAGTTCTACTGGGACCTGGTTGCCGAACGCAGCAAGCGCAACGACGAGACCACGGCGATTGTCCGCATGGAGCAGCTGTACCCGCTCGACACCGACGCGGTGAAGGACGTGCTCAGCGCCTACCCGGCGGATGCCGAAATCGTGTGGGCTCAGGAAGAACCGGAGAACCAGGGTGCTTACCCGTTTATGGCCCTGCACCTGGACCCCGTGCTCGACGGCCGCACCCTGCGCCCCGTCAGCCGCGCATCCTCGGCGGCCCCGGCTACCGGTCTGAAGAAGGTTCACGACTACGAACAGGCCGAAGTCATCAAGCGGGTTTTCGATAAGTGACCCCGAAGAGGCGCACATCGATCGTCGTGGCCGGTGACCACCTGGTTGCCGGCCACGGCGACGGTCGTGCACTGGGCTGGGTTGGCCGGGTGGCTGTTCGCACGCACCCAGCGCTCGAAAACGCCAGGTTCTACACTCTGGCTGCCCCGAGCGAAGACTCCGCACAGTTTGCCGACCGCTGCATCGCAGAGGCCGAGCTCCGGTACGGCGATGACGACGACAAGCGACTGGTGCTTGCGCCAGGCTGCGGAGACATCGCCGCGGGAATTTCTACGGCACGATCCCGTCTGAACCTGGCCAATATCCTCGACCAGGCCCTCAGCCGCGGATACTCCGCATTCGTTGTCGGGCCGACCCCCGGGCGCAGTCAGAGCGAAAACCGTCAGATCGAAGAGCTCAACCGCGGTTTTTCGGAAGTCGCGCTGCGCCGCAGCATCCCGTACGTCGACTGCTTCACTCCCCTGGCAGACCACGCTGTCTGGCAGCGAGAACTTGCCACATCGAGCGAAGGTCTGCCCGGTCAGGAAGGCTACGGGCTGTTGTCATGGCTGGTGCTCAACCGCGGCTGGTTTGAGTGGCTGGGCGTCGACGACGTCACCGGCTGACACGAGGTGCAGCTCACATTATTTGGCGTGAGCGCAACAGTGTGAAAGAATACCGTAGTTGACCAGGAGGAGATCATTATGAGCAAGCGCGGACGTAAGCGCAAGGACCGCAGGAACAAGCCCGCTAACCACGGCAAGCGCCCCAACGCAGGTCGCTGATCCTCGGTCTCGTATAGACGCAAAGGGCGTGATGGTGTTAATCACCATCACGCCCTTCTTGTTTGTCTGCTGACTTCAGCCAGCCGTGCAGTCTGTCATTCGGTACTGCCTGTCATTCGACGGTGACGACGGCTCAGCCCTGCCAGTGGATCTGGGTGCGTTCGACCGTGATCCTGGCGCGGATGCGATCAGCGAGCCCTTCCGGTGCGACGTCGCAGTTGCACGAGCGGCGCACGAGCTCCTTGAGCATCGATTCGATTTGGTATTCGTCAGAGCATTCTTCGCAGTCGCGCAGATGCGCTTCGATTGCCTGGCAGGCTTCGGGTCCGAGCTCACCGTCGAGGTAGCCGTAGATGCGCTCCAGGCTTTCCATGCGACACGAACTCCAGCGATTTGTCCCTGTCATTTCTTCGCCTCCGTCTTCGCTGTGCCGATGCCCCGCTCCGCCGCGTAGTCAGCGAGCTTGTCTCGCAGCTGACGGCGTCCACGGTGCAGACGGGACATCACGGTGCCGATTGGTGTGTCCATGATTTCGGCGATTTCCTTGTACGGGAGACCTTCGACGTCCGCGTAGTACACCACCATCCGGAAGTCATCCTGCAGGCTGGCCAGTGCCTCTTTGACGTCGGAGTCGGGCATTTGGTCGAGAGCTTCGAGCTCGGCCGAACGCCCCTGGTCCGAGGTGTGGCTGGCTGCCCGGTGCAGCTGCCAGTCCTGAATGTCGTCATCACTGGATTCCAGCGGCTGACGCTGTTTCTTCCGATAGTTGTTGATGAACGTGTTCGTCAGAATCCGGTAGAGCCACGCTTTGAGGTTGGTTCCGGGCTTGTACTGGTGGAAGGCCGCGTATGCCTTCAAATACGCCTCTTGGACGAGGTCTTCAGCGTCTGCGGGGTTGCGGGTCATGCGCATGGCGGCCGCGTACAGCTGGTTGACGTACTGCAGGGCGTCGGCTTCGAAGCGCGTTGAGCGCTCTTCGTCCGTTTCGCGTTCAAGATCAATCGGTTCACTCATCACGGTCAATGCTACGTCGCCGTGATGTGGGGCCTCTGGGAAGTCGGCTGTCCGGGTGCCTGACGCACCGGTCGCCGCGGCCTCGGCCGATGTCTGTCGCTCTTTGCACAGAACCATGCGGTCTCCTCTCGATCTGTTCACTGAACACAACGGCTTGTCATGGGCAACTATTCCGAGGCGGCGCCGCGGAGCGACCGACTCTGCCGATTGCGCTCGTGGGCGATATGCTGGGAGTGCTCTCGAAAGAAAGGACGCAGCTTTGTCTCTTGTACGGCTTATTGCCCGCCCCATGCTTGCCTCGTCGTTCATCGCCAACGGCGTCAGCCGGGCACGCCGCCCCCAGTCCGCTTCTATCGCCCCTCTGACCCGCCTCCTGGATGAAAAGTTTGACGTCCAGGTCAGCCCCGACCTCGTTGCCCGCGGTGCCGGTGTTGCGCAGATCGCCGCCGGCAGCCTGCTTGCAATCGGCAAGATGCCGCGCCTGTCCGCCGGCCTGCTTGTGAGCACCTACCTCATCGATGTTGTTGCAGAACAGCTTGACGGTGAGGCAGAGAAGAAGAACTCGCTGGTCACCAAGACTTCACTGCTCGGCGGTGCTCTGCTGGCAGCTGTCGACACGGCCGGCCGTCCCAGCCTGGCATGGCGTGCCCGCCACGCTGCCGAGAGCGCGTGGGACAGCATCGAAAAGCAGTCCGCTAAGGCAATGGACGCCATTACGCCGAACTCCTGATGACTGACGTTTTCACCACGTGGCCCGCACCCGCTGTTTCTCAGCCGGTGCGGGCTCGTGTTTCTGTTCCCGGTTCGAAATCGCTGACCAACCGTCTGCTTGTGCTGGCGGCGCTGGCCGAGGCGCCATCAACTCTTCGGGCACCGCTCATCTCTCGTGATACTCAGCTGATGCTCGATGCAGTTATTGCTCTTGGCGGTGCTGTTGAGCACGACGGTGACGCTGTGCGCATCACGCCTATTGAAGGCGTTCCAGATGCCCCCGCCGAGGTCGAGTGCGGTCTGGCCGGCACCGTTATGCGCTTTGTGCCATTCGCAAGTGCCGCAGCCGGGGTTTCAGCACGCTTTGACGGCGATGCGCAGGCCCGCGTTCGCCCTATGGGCACTGTTCTGTCTGCACTCCGAGAGCTCGGGGTGGATGTCAGCTCTGAGAGCGAATCTCTGCCGTTCACCATGACGGTTGACGCAGTCCCCCGCGGTGGGTCCATCGACATCGATGCCAGTCAGTCCAGCCAGTTCGTGTCCGGACTTCTGCTGGCGGCACCGCGCTTTGCCGAGGGCCTCACGGTGCGCCACACGGGTGCTTCCCTGCCCTCTGTCCCGCACATCGACATGACGGTCGAAACGCTGCGCGCTGCCGGTGTCACGGTCGATACCCCTGAACCGAATGTCTGGCGTGTGCACCCAGGCCCGATCGCACCGCTGGACATCACGGTTGAACCTGATCTGTCGAACGCTGCCACCTTCCTCGCGGCCGCACTCGTCACCGGGGGCGAAGTCGCCGTCCCGAACTGGCCTGACCACACAACGCAGGCAGGTGATGAATTCCGGTTCATCGCAGAAGCCTTCGGCGGTGAAAGCGAACTCATCGACGGCGAACTCACGGTCCGCGGACCCAAGCAGCTGCAGCCGGTAGACCTCGACCTGTCATCCGTCGGCGAACTGACCCCCGTGACCGCCGCAGTGGCAGCGGCAGCCGGTGGCACCTCGCGAATCACCGGGATCGGCCACCTGCGCGGGCACGAAACCGACAGGCTCAGCGCATTGGCAGCAGAACTGTCAGCCTTCGGCGTCACGGTCGATGAAGGCGAGGATTCCCTCACCATCACCGGCCCACCGGCTCCCGATGCCGGTTCCATCGCCGACCGCGGCTGGAACACCTACGCAGACCACCGCATGGTCATGGCCGGAGCCGTACTGGGCCTGGTCACACCGGGGCTTGTCATCAACGACCCTGACACCGTCAGCAAAACACTGCCCGCATTCACCCGAATGTGGGACGAGGCTTTCGGCTGATGGCAGGCCGCTACACGAACTTCACAGAAGAGGACTACCGCCCCCGCCCCAACCGAAAAGGCAAGAGGCGGAGGACAAAAGAGCTGCCCAGCTATGACGACGCGATCGGCGGGATGATCACATCGGTCGACCGGGGCCGCTACCGCACCCGACTCGACACGGGTGTCAGCGTCACGGGTGTCCGCGCCTCACACCTGAGGCGCACTCCCCTGGTCCCCGGTGACCGGGTGAGGTTGGTGGGCGACACCTCGGGAACCGAGGGAACCTTGGCCCGCATTGTCGTGCTGGATGACCGCAAGACGATCCTGCGGCGCAGCGCCGACGACAATGACGACTCAGAACGGGTGATCGTCGCCAACGCCGACCAGATGGTCATCGTCACCGCCGCAGCTGATCCCGCGCCTTCGGAAGGGCTGATCGACAGGGCGATTGCGGCTGCCTTCAACGCCGAGATCGAACCGATCCTCGCTGTGACCAAGCTTGACCTCGCACCGATCGACGCTCTGCGCGAGCGCTTCGCAGACGCGGGAGTGCCGATCGTCGCGTGCGGATTTGATGACTCCGGACAGCCCAGGACTGAGGAGCTCGCGGAACGTCTGCACGACAGGATCAGTGTGCTGCTCGGACATTCCGGGGTGGGCAAATCAACGCTCATGAACGCGCTCGTCCCCGAGGCCGACCGGGCCACCGGCCACGTCAATCAGGTCACCGGGCGCGGCCGGCACACCAGCTCTTCCGCACTGGCGCTGCCGCTGCCTGATGGCGGATGGATCATCGACACCCCGGGTGTGCGCTCCTTCGGCCTCGCGCACGTTGACGTGGACACCGTCATCGCGGCGTTTGCCGACCTCGCCCCGGCAACGGCACACTGCCCGCGCGGCTGCGAACACCAGGCAGACTCCCCCGGCTGTGCTCTCGACACGTGGGTCGCCGACGGCCGTGCAGGCCAGGGTGGGTTGGCGCGGCTGGACTCGCTGCGCCGCCTTCTGGACAGCCTCAGCACTGACTGAGCTGTTCGACTAGCCTGGTGGGCATGGACGACCTCGAACTTGCCCACTATTTGGCTGACAAAGCCGACGCTCTGTCGCTTCCTGCATTCCGCGCGCAGGACTTCAGCGTTTCGCAGAAGCCGGACATGACCCCCGTGACGGACGTTGACCGCGCAGTTGAACACGCCCTGCGCGAAATCATCGTCGACAACCGTCCCGATGATTCGCTGTACGGGGAAGAATTCGGCGCTTCCGGTGAAAGCGCCCGCCGCTGGATCATCGACCCCATCGACGGGACGAAGAACTTTGTCCGCGGTGTTCCGGTCTACGCCACCCTCATCGGACTGTACGAGGGTGCCACTCCCCTTTTGGGCATGGTGAGCGCACCGGCACTCGGCCGCCGCTGGTGGGGCACCCCGGACGGCGGCGCCTTCTTGAGGTTTGACGGTGATGATCGACAGATCTCCGTTTCTGAAGTCAACGAACTGGCCGATGCATCACTGGCTTTCTCATCTCTGTCCGGTTGGCGTGATCTTGGCCGCCGCGACGCTTTTATTTCATTGACAGACCAGGTGTGGCGCCTGCGCGGCTATGGTGACTTCTGGTCATACATGCTCGTAGCGGAAGGTGCTGTCGACATCGCGGCAGAACCTGAGCTCGAACTGTATGACATGGCCGCCCTTGTACCCATCGTGCAGGCAGCCGGCGGCGTCTTCACGGATGTTGACGGCCGTCCGGGACCGTTTGGACCCAATGCGGTCGCATCGAACGGACACCTGCACCAAGCCGCCCTGGAGAAACTCGCATGACATTAGAGCTCAGCCCTCTGCCAGAAGAGGTCAACCGGGCCGCCGGACTGCTGGACGCTGACGGCAAGCCCACCGAAACGATCTTCGGGGTTATGACGAAGTTCGCCGCTGAACAGGGAGCGGTCAACCTCGGCCAGGGTGCCCCCGGCATTCCTGCTCCCACACCGCTGCTCGACGCTGTCAATCGCGCTATGAAGGACGGCGAGAACCAGTACCCGCCGGGACAGGGTCGTCCCGATCTCATCGAGGCCGTGTGCACTCAGCGGGAACGCGAATACGGGCACAAGGTTGAGCCCGAGCAGGTGCTCATCACAGTGGGCGCGACCCAGGGGCTGACGAGCGCCATCATGGCGCTGCTGCCGCGCGGCGGGAAGCTTGTGACCTTTGAGCCGTTCTTCGATTCCTACCCTGCGGCTGTCGCAATGGCCGGGGGCGAGTTCGCCACTGTTCCCCTGCTGCCCGCTGACGGCAGCTGGCAGCCGGATTGGGCGGCCTTCGAACGTGAAGTCGAGGGCGCATCGATGATTCTGGTCAATTCGCCCCACAACCCCACCGGGACCGTGTTCTCCGCCGAGGCTCTCGACCGGATCTATGAAGCAGCCGAGCGCGTGAACGCATGGATCCTCACCGACGAGGTCTACGAACACCTGGTATTCGACAACACCGACTACCAGCCGATTGCCGCCCGCTACCCGGATTCTGAGCGCATCGTGTCGGTTTCTTCTGCCGGGAAGGCATTCAACATCACCGGGTGGAAGATCGGCTGGCTCATTGCTTCTCCCCGTGTGCGTGCGGCATGCCAGGCAATCCAGCAGTACATGACGTTCTCCGTGGGCAATCCACTCCAGGCGGCACTCGCACAGGCGATCGGCGAAGGATGGTCGTTCCCCAAGGAAAACCGCGATCTTCTGCAGCACAACCGCGAAATCATCGTGGGCGCGCTGGAAGACGTGCAGGGCATGCAGATCCATGTACCCCAGGCCGGGTACTTCCTGCTGGCCGATTTCTCGCAGCTGACAGACAAGGACGCGACGGCGGTCAATGACGTGCTCACCCGAAAAGTCGGCGTGACGGGAATACCGGCTACAGCACTGTGCCGCGAGGGTTCAGAAACCGCGAAGCGCTTCCGCAGCTTCATTCGCTTCAGCTTCTGCAAGTCAACCGAGGAAGTCGAGAACGCAGCCGAACGCATTCGCAGCAGCCTCGACGTTTTCCAGAACCTCTGAGGGTTAAGGCGGAGCCTGCGCCTGGGGGTGGATGACCCGCCTCACCCCAGATGTACGCCTGAGCTGCGTACGCCCCGCCTCACCCCAGATTCACGCGTAAATGCAGATTTGCGCTTTAATGCAGCGCGGCAGCGCGCAAATCTGCATTAAAGCGTGAGAACGGCCCGCAGCGGCGCTGAGCAACCACGACGAGGGCCCCGACACTTCTGTGCCGGGGCCCTTTCCGTTCACACCTGCCGAGGTGCCGCTCTCCCCTGCTTTCCACCTCGGGAGTTTTCGGGTGCTGGGGAGCAGTGCCAGCCTGCGCAAGTCCGCGTTGACTCCCCTTCATCCCAGATTCACGCGTAAATGCAGATTTGCGCTTTAATGCAGCGCGGCAGCGCGCAAATCTGCATTAAAGCGTGAGAACGGCCCGCAGCGGCGCTAAGCAACCACGACGAAGGCCCCGGCATGAAAGTGCCGGGGCCTGCCCGTTCACCCCTGCCGAGGTGCCACTCTCCTTTGCTTTCCACCTCGGGAGTTTTCGGGTGGCGGGGAGCAGTGCGAACCAGCGTGAGTCCGCGTTGACTCCTCTTCATCCCAGATTGACGCGCAAATGCAGATTTGCGCTTTAATGCGGCACATTAACGCGTGAATCTGCATTAAAGCGTGAGAACGGCCCAGCGCCGCAGTCGGTGCGCAACGGCACAGCATAAAAAATCCCGGGACATCTTTGCGATGTCCCGGGATTTCTACGTGGTGGCGGGGGAGGGATTCGAACCCTCGACCTCCGGGTTATGAGCCCGGCGAGCTACCGAACTGCTCCACCCCGCGGTGCGTGTACCACTATACGGAACCTTGCGGTGAACACCAAATTAAGCGGGTGTGATGTGTATCGCACCGCGATTCAGCAGGTGTCCCGGCAACGATTCCACCCAGCAACCACAGTGCTCAACAAACGGTCACCGCCCCCGCCAAGCCCGCTGGGCAAAACAGCTGGCCAAGCCCGCTTGACGCAGCGTCCGCCCCGGCTGCGTCAAGCGGCCGGGGCGAACGCTGCGGGCATCAGTCCTGGTCGCCATCCTGGTCTGCACCGGTGTCGCCACCCTGGCCTGCACCGGCGTCAGCACCGTCGGCCTTCATGGCCTTCTCCAGTGCCTTGCGCAGACGATCCTGAGCCTTGCCGTACTCGTCCCAGTTGCCTTCCTTCATGGCCTTGTCAGAGTCCTTCATTGCCTGATCGGCTTCCTTCAAAGCCTCATCAAGTCCTGCTCCCCCGGCGGCCTTGCCCTTGTCGCCGTCCTTTGAGCCGTCAGCTGTGACCGAGCCCTTTTCGTCGTCAGAAGCCTGGCCGGACTGTCCGTGGTCACCCGCGGACACACCGGAGTCACCGCCGAACACCTGGTCAAGTGCTTCGTCAAGGGTCGGAGCGAAGCCGATCTGCTCACCGAATGCCACAAGCACTCGCTGCAGAACCGGGTATGACGTTTCGCCCTGCGAACGGACGTAGACCGGCTGAACGTACAGCAGTCCCCCGCCGATCGGCAGTGTGAGAAGGTTTCCGTTCTCCACCTTCGATTCACCCTGGCGCAGCAGGTTGAGGTTCTGCTGAATGGCCGGCTCGGTGTTGAAGTTGTTCTGCGCCTGGCCGGGGCCGGGAACCGTCGTGTTGCGCGGCAGCTGGAGCAGGCGCAGGCGACCGTATTCGTCGGCAACCTTGCCCTTTTCATTGCCCGCGTCGCCGCTGGCTGCGAAATAGCCAGTGAGGTTGTTGCGCGTTTGTCCTTCGATGGGGCGCGGAATGAAGCTCGACGTCAGCGAGAACGTGGGCTTTTCCTGACCTGGCATCTGCAGCGTCATGTAGTAGGGAGGCTGCATGAGCTGCTTGTCACGTGCGACCGTCGGGTCAAGCGGCGTCGTCCAGAAGTCCTGTTTCGTGTAGAACGAGTTCGCATCCGGAACGTGGTACTGCGTCAGCAGCTGGCGCTGCACCTTGAAAAGGTCCTCCGGGTAGCGCACGTGGCTCATCAGGTCGCCGCTGATTTCCGAGATCGGCTTGAGCGCGTTCGGGAAGATCTTCGACCACGACTGAAGCAGCGGATCTTCTTCATCCCACGCGTACATGTCGATCGAACCGTCATAGGCATCGACGGCGACCTTCACCGAGTTGCGGATGTAGTTGACCTTCTGCGGCGGAAGCGCAGCCACAGCACCCTGGCGCTGGGTGTTGGAGTCTTCCGTGACGGCCTGCAGGACCTGCGGCGTCGAATACGGGTAGTTCGAGCTTGTGGTGTAGGCGTCGACAATCCACTTAATGCGGCCGTCCACAACCGTGGGGTACGGATCGCCGTCCACTTCGAGGAAGGGAGCGACCTTCTTGACCCTCTCCCGCGGCTTGCGGTTGAACAGAATCTGCGATTCCGGGTTGACCGCATCCGACAGGACGATCTGCTCGTCCTGGAACTTCACGGCGAAGGCCAAGCGATTGAACAGCTTGCCGACATTCGGTCCGCCATCCCCCTGGAATGTGGTGTAGACCTGAGCACCGCCGTCCTTGTCGTCGTCCGTCGGGTAGTCGATCTCGCGCTTCTCGCCGTCCTCCGGGCCGCCGACAATCGAGTAGGTGGGCGACTGTTCGCCGAAGTAGACACGCGGTTCGTATTCGCCGAGCTCACCCGTCGGCGGGATGTTGTGTTCGAGGAACGCCGGGCGGCCATCCGCGCCCTGCTTATTGCCGTAGGCTGCGACAACGCCGAAACCGTGCGTGTAGACAACCGACTGGTTAAGCCATGAAGCCGTCGCCTGCGATTCCGGGTTCAGTTCACGAACCGAGATCACGGTGTCCTGCTGTTTTCCGTCGATCTCGTAGCGGTCAACGTCGAGCTGTTCAGGGAACGAATAGAAGGAACGCTGCTGCTGCAGCTGACGGAACGTGTCCGACACCAGGTTCGGGTCCAGAAGTCGAATAGAAGCCGCCGTGTCAGCGTCAGCCCTCAGGGCACCTCGTTCGCCTTCAGTGGAAGGCTTGTACTGCTGCACTTCGACATCGGCAATGCCGTAGGCATCGCGAGTCGCGTCGATGTTCCGCTGCAGGTAGTCCTTTTCCAGGCTCTGTTCACTCGGCTGGACCATGAACTGCTGCACGGCTGCCGGCAGACCGATGATGGAAACCGCACCGAGAACCAGCAGCATGACAACCGAGACCACTGAGAGCTTCCACATGTCGCGAAAAGCGTTCGCGGCCAACAGAACTGCCACGACCACGGCGGCAATCGCGATGATGAGCAGAGCCGGGATCGTGATGTTCACGGCCGTGTAGCTGGCACCGGCCATAAGACCGGATTCGTCCATCAGCCTCGTGTAGCGCTGCAGGAAAATACGCCCTGCCTGCAGCAGAACCAGAATTGCTGCCGTCACGGCCAGCTGCACGCGTGCGGCTTTTGTCAGCTGAATGCCCTTTTCTTCGCCCGGACGGATACCGCCGAACAGGTAGTGGGCCACGGCTGCTGCCACGAGGGACAACAGTGCTGCCATTGCGAGGAAGTCACCGATGACCCTGAGCATTGGCAGAGAGAAGACGTAGAAAGAAATGTCGAGCCCGAATTCCGGGTCGGCTTTGCCGAACGAGGTGGGGTTGAGGAACAGAAGCACCTCTTTCCACGCACCACTGAGCGAGACACCGCCGATGCCGCCGATCACCAGCGGCATGACAATCGTCATGAGTCGGCGCAGCGGCTCAATTGCTTCGCGGTAGCGGTCAAGGTTTTCCTGCTGCGGGGTCTGCGGCACGTAGACCGGTCGTTTCCGGTAGGCCAGTGACAGCGGCAGGAAGACCGCGAACCCCATAACAATCAGGCCCGCGGCGAACAGGGCAATCCGAGTGATCCACTCCGTGGTGAACACCGCGAGGTAGTCAACCTGGGAGAACCACAGGACGTCCGTGTAGATCTGCGCAAACACCACGTAGAGCGCCAGCAGTGCGATGACCGCGGCAATCGTCAGCACGAGAGGCGATGGGCCCTTGCGCTTCGCTGTTTCCTGACTGTTGGACACTGGGTTCCTTTCGAAGGCTCTCACCTGTCGGCGCTGCACGAAGGCAGGTCGGATGTTCGGTCTTCTGCAATGTCCTCCAGCGCGGTTTTCGCCGCGTGGAGATTGTCGATTCTCACAACTGTGATGTCGCGGCCCTTGGCGGCGTCAACCGCTTCCGCGCAGTTGTCACGCGGGGACAGGAAGTATTCGCTGCCGGCATCGTCTGCGGCGGCGACCTTCTGTCGCGCTCCCCCAATGGGCTGCACGGTGCCGTCGGCTGTGATCGCTCCGGTTCCGGCGACGTTCTTGTCACCTGCCAGAGGCCCTTCGGTCAGCTTGTCGATGATCGTCAGCGCAAACACCGTGCCGGCTGATGGGCCGCCGATGTTGTCGAGGTTGAACTTCACGTCGACGGGGAAGTCGAAGTCCTGGTTCAGCAGAACTCCCATCCGGTGTTTGCCGTCGATCATGGTCGGCTGGACCGTTTCGGTCCGCTCTTTTCCCCCGCTTTCGAGGCGGAGCTCCACCGGGCTGCCTTTCTCGACTTCCGCGTGGATTGTCTGCAGGGCGTCCGGGCCTTCGACTTCTTTGCCGTTGATGGCCAGCACGGTGTCGCCCTGGGCGACTTTGCCGCGTGCCGGTCCGTCAGCGGGGTCTTCTGCCACTCGCATGCGGACTGTGTAGTCCATGCCGAGTTCGCTGAGCGCCGCGGCCGTGGCGATGTCCTGGGAGCTTGTCATCTGCGCCGTGTTGGTCTGGCTGACCTGTTCACCGGTTGTGTCCAGCGGGTACATGGATTCGGTCGGCACGACGGTTTCTGTCCCCTTGAGAACCCCCATGAATGCGCGCAGTGCGCTCATGTGGCGGTCGGGACCTCCCACCACGCCGACGGTGAGCATGTTGAGCTGCCCGTCAGTGGGATAGGTTTTCGCTCCCGTGATTTCAACGACGTCTTTGTCGGTGTCTTTGACTTTCCCCAGCGTGTTGAACACCGGGCCGGGGGTTTCGACCATGTACGGGACAGGCAGAACAACTGTGACTAGCACGAGAACGAACGCGAGAAAGCTCGAAACGGCGAATGCGGAGATCCGCCTGCGGGGCTGGTCAGAGTGCCTGGCCACAGTGTCCTTTCGGTTGGTCGGCTTGAAGCATTCTAGTCGGTGCCGTGACGACACCACCATTCGGCGTTACGTCGAGAGCGAAATGTGCAGTCGACGGCGCTGAGTGGAAATCTTTTAGCGACTCGCTTCGTTACCCTGAAAAGAACGATCAACCCGTGGGGGCCAACATGAGTGATGACAAAGACCGTCCAGATGACGACCCGAGGAACAACATGTTCGGCATGTTCTTCGGCGGCGGGCAGGGGCCGTTCAACATGGATCCAAGCCAGCTGGGATCGATGATGAGCAGCTTCCAGTCGATGATGTCCCCTCCCGACCCAGAAGAAGCCGCCCTGCGGACAGCCGAAAGCGCTGTCCCCCAGCCGGACCCGACCGTGACCAACGAGACCAGCCAAGCCACAGCAGATGCGTTCCGCCTTGCCGAACTGTGGCTCTCAAAGGTGACAGACGCCTCGTCAGGGGCCGCCGGCGTTCAGGCACTCAGCCGCCGAGGCTGGGTCAAGGAGACGATCGGCGGTTGGCTGTCGCTTGCCTCCCCCATCCAGGAACGGACCGCTTCCGGACTCACCGAGAGCATCACGGAGCAGATTCCCGAGGAGATGCGCGGCTTCCTCAGCAGCGCACAGCCGATGCTTGCCTCCATGACAACGTCGATGTTCGCCTCCCAGCTGGGGCAGGCCGCCGCTGCACTGTCCGGCTCTGTGCTCACCGGCACGGAGTACGGTCTGCCGCTGGCATCAAGCCAGCGTCCCTCCATGGTGAGCGCAAACATCACGGGCTTCGCCGCTGAAATCGATGTCGACGTGACCGAGCTGCGCATCTACCTGGCCGCTCTGGAACTGGCACACTACGCGCTGTTTGCTCGCGCTCCGTGGCTGCGCAAGCACATTGAAGAGGCCGTGCGCGCATACGCTGCGATGGTCGAAGTCAACGGGGGCGCCCTCGGTGGCATCACACCGGACATGGATCCGCAGAAAATGCAGGAAGCGGCCGAACAGATGCAGAAAGACCTGTTCAAACCCGCCGATACAGCAGAACGCCGCGCCGCAGAACAGAACCTCCAGCGGCTGCTGTCAACGGTTGCAGGCTGGACCGATGTTGTTGCCTACGCCGCTGTCGAACCGCTTGAAAAGTGCGACCAGATTCGCGAAGCGCTGCGCGAACGCTACAGCACCCAGTCGGAAGCCGAAGCTGAATTCGCTTCGCTCATCGGGCTGAACATCCACCCGACCCGCATGAACGATGCGGTACAGCTGTTCACGTTCCTCGAACAGACAGAAGGCGCTGAAGCCCGCGATGCCGTGTTCAGCCAGGTGGAGTCCCTGCCGTCGGCCGTCGACCTCGACGACCCTCTGGGCTACCTGGAGCGCCGCAGCCCCGAAGCGGCCGACGCCGATATCGAAAACATGGACGAAGCTCTCCAGCGACTGCTGGACGAGGAATCCGGCAAGGACGACTGACGCCTGCTGAAGCAAGCAGCCTCACCGAAGCACAAAAGCGCCGCGGGGAGATCACCCGCGGCGCTTTTGTGTGCTGACGCAGCGCAGCGTTCGGCGGCGCCGCGGCTTATGCCTGTTCAGCTTTGTCTTCCTGCGGCTTCGGCGGCATCTTCGCCGTGCGCAAAGCCTTCGAGGAAGACTTCCGCTGCCTCTGCTTTCGGATGCCTGTTCGCCAAAGCGCGAAAAGCAGGTGAATGGTCGAGGTGCCGCAAATGGGCCAGCTCATGAACCAGGACTGCCTCGAGGACCCACCGGGGAACGTTCCGCAGACGGTCGGACACTCTGATATCCCCCGTCAGACCGCTTGCAGAGGCAAACCTGCGTCGCTGGTTCGCAACCCAGCGCACAGAGCCCGGCTCAATGCCGTCGTCGAAATAGCGGCTGTTGAGCTCCTCGGCGAGGGCTCGGAGTTCGTCGTCGCTGCGGGGAGCCAGCGCCCGGCGGCGCTCGGCACGTTCCAAAAGCCGAGCGATGCCGTCGAGGTTTGCTGCAACATTGAAACGCTGCGGAACAGCGAGCTTCCAGCCGTCGGCGGTCGGCTGCAGCGAGTATGTTTTCTTTCTGCGCGCAGAGCGCACCACAGTCATTTCTCCGCTGCGAAGCATTCGCTCAACATCTGCCGCCGTCATGGTGCCAATCCAAGCAGAGCGCCCCACCAAGAACAAAGTGAAGCGAACATGTCCAGGATGTGACGAACACCACCTACTTAAATCCAACAGATTTCAAAAATTTATGCGTTAACAGCCGAATTTCGCGGATTCTCGGGCCTGAACAGCCATCAACCACATCATCATCCACAGCTGTTTCCACAGGCATGGGAGAAGTCTCCACAGAGAATCCACACGCGTCCACACTGCCAACCGGACTCCGCTTTGACGACGTCCCGTCCGTCCTTTAACTTTGAGGGACGGACCTGCGGAAAACGCAGTGATCACGGGCAAGGGGAAGGCTCGTGAACACTGACGGCCCTGCGGGTCCGCCTACTGAGCAGGGCCTGCACAGTGGCGTCGGTTCTCACCAGCCGACACCCGCGCAGCAGGCCCTGCTCGTGTTCTATCCACAGGTTTTCCACAGATGTAGAAATCGTCTTCCATCCGGCCAGCCCAGCAACGTAGATTGACTGCACTACCGGAGGTGAAGATGCTCATAATTGATCCGGCCGCTGCCGTCATCAGCCGAACGCACGCCTGTGTGCAGTTCGGAATAGACGACCCGGTCCTCCTTTCCGGACTCAGCGACAGCGAAGCCGCCCTCATTGACGCTCTGCGGCTGGGCATTGAAGAAGACGACTTCGAACCCGAAGCACAGACACTCGGAGTCACAGCAAGCAGGGCGCACGAACTCCGCACACTCCTGACGGAAGCCGGAATACTCGTGACCACCCGGGTTCCCGGCACCTCGGCCCCGTGGCGTCTGCGCACGTGGGCGACCCAAAACTCGGCTGATCCCCTCGAGCTCGCGGCAAAAGTGCGCCGCTCCCCCGTGTATGCCATCGGGCCCTTCAATGATGAATTCGCAACGGCAGCTGCTGCCGCAGGACTGCGAGCCGCGCCGGCGGACAGCAGCATTGACCCCCGCATCCACCCGGGCAGCCTCGTGATCATCACGGCAGTGTGGATGCCTGATCTGCTGAGCTCGGATGCACTGTTTGCCCGCGATATCGACCACGTCCACGCTGTCATCGGAGACCACTTCGGAACTGTCGGCGGAGTCATTGTGCCCGGTGCTTCGCCGTGTTCCCGCTGCAGCGTGCTCTGGGCCAAACAGCATGACCCCGGATGGTTGGAAGCGTGGAAAGCCGTCCACCTGAGCGGACCTCGGGCTTCACTGGCCGACCCCGCACTCGTGGCCATTACGGCTGCCCACACAGCCTCCCGGCTGCGCGCCAATCGGGCGGGAATGCCCGGCGCGCACAGCAAGCTGACCGTGTCAGATTGGGGGTTCGAAGAAGATGCGGTGTCTTTCCACCCCGACTGCCAGTGTCGTCAGGGCTCCGATGCCGCTGCCGAATCTGCTGCAGTGATGTCGAGCAGTTCAGCCCCGAACTGAGCGAGTTTGACCGAGCCGAGACCAGGAATGAGAGCCAGCTGGTCCCGGCTGCGCGGAGAAGCTTCGGCAAGCGCGCTCAGCGTGGCCTGTGTCAGCACCATGTATTCGGGCACGCGCAGCTCTTCGGCTTTTGCCGCCCGCCACTGGCTGAGCTGCTGCAGCAGTCCGCTGTCAGCCGGAGCCGCACATGCGGCGCACCTGCCCATGCGCCGTTCAGCGGGCTGAGTGAGTGCCCTGCCGCACTGCCTGCAGGACTTCCCAGCCGAAGTGGCACGCGGTTCTTCTTCACGGTGAACAGGCTGCGAACCGCGCATCTCACCAATAAACCGCGACACTTTGCGCTGGGTGCGGGCACCTGACTGGCGCATGCGCGCCCACGACATATCGAGTGAATCCCGGGCGCGGGTGACGGCAACATAGAATAGCCTGCGCTCTTCGGCGATATCGCGCGGAGTCTGCGCATAGGAAATGGGCATGAGCCCCTCGGTGAGGCCGATAAGGTGCACGCGGCTCCACTCCAAGCCCTTCGCTGCGTGCACACTGGCCAGCGTCACTCCGTCAACCGTGGGTGCGAACTGGTGTTCTCGCCGATCTTCCAGTTCCGCGCTGAACTGCGGCAGGGTGACCGGCAGCTCTGAGCTGCGCTGCATATCTGCGGCCAGCTGCACGAGGGAATTGAGCGATTCCCATTTTTCCCGCAGCGCTCCGGTAGCCGACGGCGGCTGAGCCTGCCAACCAATGCTGGACAGCACCTCGGCAACAGCGGTATCGAGTCTTTCCGTGCGCCGTGCCGCGGCAGAAGAGCGCAGAAGAACCATGGCCTCTTTGACTTCGCGGCGAGCAAAGAAGCGCTCTCCCCCACGCAGCACATAGCTGATGCCGCGGGCTTCGAGGGCCTCTTCTATCGCCCGGCTCTGCCCGTTGGTGCGAAAGAGCACCGCAATGTCAGCTGCGCGCGTGCCCTGCGCGATCTGCGCTGCAATCCGCTGGGCGACAGCGGCGGCTTCTGAAGCATCGTCTGCGTACTCCGAGGCGGACGGCGCCTGACCGCCTTCGCGCACCGCCTGCAGCTGCAGAGCTCCGCTGCCGGTGTGGGCGAGGATCCGGTTGGCGGCTTCGACAATGGGCTGCCGCGAACGGTAGTTGCGCACAAGTTCGATGGTTGTCGTGTCCGCAAAGCGCTGCGCTGTGTTCAGCAGATAGTTCGATGTGGCGCCCGCGAATGTGTAGATGGTCTGCGCGGGATCACCGACAACGCACAGGGAGTCCCTGTCGCCCAGCCAGCGCATCAGGAGGTCGTACTGCAGTGGCGAAACGTCCTGAAATTCGTCAACCACGAAGTGGCGATACTGACTGTGCACGGTGGCTGCGAGGTCGGCACGCGAACCCAGCACTCCCGACAGCGTCAGCAGGACGTCTTCAAAGTCCAGCAGCCGGCGTTCTGTTTTGAGGTCGCTGTAGCCGCGCATGATGTCGACAATCGCGGAAACGGTGAGCCCGCCCGGCAGTTCACGATTACGCGCCTGTTGCGCGTAGTCCTCAATGCCCAGGAGGCTCACGGCCGCGTATTCGATTTCTGATGCGACGTCGCGGACGAGTTCGCGTTCGACCGTCATGCCGAGATTTCCCATGACGCGGGCAACAGCCCCGGCTTTGTTGGGCATGAGCTCTGGGAACGGACCTTCGGCGAACATGGGCCAGAAATAGCGCATCTGGCGCAGGGCCGCAGCGTGGAATGTGCGGGCCTGCGCGCCGTCGACACCGAGTGAGCGCAGCCTGGAGCGCATTTCTCCCGCAGCCTTTGCGGTGAATGTCAGGGCCAGGGTCTGTTTGGGATCGCGCTTGCCGGTGAGCGCCCCATAGGCGATGCGGTGCGTCATGGCCCTGGTCTTTCCAGTGCCCGCACCGGCAAGCACTACGAGAGGGCCGCCGCTGTGTTCGGCAACTGCCCGCTGCTGGGTGTCCAGCGCTTCCAGCAGCTGTTCCGCTTTGGATGTCACAGCAGCTGTTCTCCGTCGAGCCAGGCACTGATGATCTGCCCGGCAATCGAGACTTTGCCGGGCAGAGACAGTGAACCGTCCGCTGTTCCGGCTTTTATGTCTTCGCGACTGAACCACTTGACGTCGGCGATTTCATGGCCGTCCGCCGCAATCGCAGCAGACTGCGCTCGCGCAGCAAAGCCGAGCATGAGTGAGCACGGAAACGGCCACGGTTGGGAACCGAGATAGCGAATGGTGTCGCAGTCGATGTCGGATTCTTCGTGGACTTCGCGCCTGACCGCCTGTTCCAGGGTCTCACCAGGTTCAACGAAACCGGCGAGGAGCGAGTACCGGCCTTCGGGCCACAGCGCGTTGTTGCCCAGCAGAATGCGCTCCGTGCCGGCGTCGTCAGTGTGCAGCACCGCGGTGATCACAGCCGGGTCGGTGCGGGGGAAGTGTTCCGTGCCGGCTTCCGGGTCAACCCGCACCCATCCCCCGGCTGAGGGCACCGTGGGGTCGCCCGTACGCGGTGAATGGGTGTGGGTTCTGTGCCAGTTATCGAGTGCCACAGCGGTCGTTGCCGCATCGATGTCGGTGTCGCTGAGCTGTATTGCCAGTGCGCGCAGATCAACCCACGTGGGATCGTCCATTGTCGTGCCGACCGCCGGGGCCAACAGGAAGTCGTCAGCAGAAGCTGCGGAGTCATCGAGAACAGCGCTGTCGGCGGTTGAGCGTCCGGCGTCGTCAAGCAGCAGCGCAACGAGGTCCGCGGTGTCGCTGCGGCCGATGTAGACCCTGGTGCCGGTCAGGCCGCCCCAGTGCTCCTTGAGCTGCGCCACCCTGAACAGGTGCAGACCTCCACGAGATACCAGCAGGCTGCCGCGGTGGCAGAAGAAGACGCGCGTGCTGCTGCGGGCGAGAACGTCTGCAACACTGCCGTCAGCACCGCGATCAGTGTGATTGCGGTCAGTTCCAACACGAGCCAGCGAGCGTACTGGCAGCTGGTAGCGGTTCATGCCCACCACGATAGCCGCCGGCACTGACACAGATCTGACACGCGCCGTTGCGAAACTGAAGAGCAAGTCCAGCCCGGGTAGATTGGAGGCGTGGACACTTTCGATCTTCGTGCAGTAGCAATCAGCACCGTCATGCTGGACGGGTTCAAGGCCAAGCGCTGGAAACGGCTCGATGACGAACGCGGCCCGCGCCTGCTCGTCAGCGACGGTGAGCGCACCGTTGTCGTCGCGGCCTTTGACCAGGCCGCAGCAATTGATGCCGAGGCCGAAAAGCTCGCATCTGCTGTTCTGCGCTCCATTCTGCCCACCGAGCGCAGCTTTGCCGTGCCCCGCGTCATTGAGTCGCGGACCTTCCGCCCGGGACAGATCAGCGAAGAAGAATGCTGCATCGCGATTTCCCAGCCACTCGAAGGTGCACCCATGTCAACGGAGGATTTCCGCACCGCCCCGAGCCACGTTGATTCTCTTGCAGAGATTCTTGCGGTTCTGCACGGTGCCGAAACAGGCCCGATTGCCGATGCGGGGCTCGTGGTCCACGAACCACAGGAGGCCCGGAGCCTCCTGTGGGAACTGCTGGACCGAGGTGCCGCCACCGGCCGCGTGCCGTCGCAGCTGCTGGAGAGGTGGGAAACTGTTCTTGAAACTCCCGCCCTGTGGCACTTCTTGCCCGTGCCCCTGCACGGTGATCTCACCATTGATGCACTGCGCACCAACGGCGAATCGATTGTGACGGTTGCCGATTTCAGTTCGCTGCGTGTGGGCGATCCCGCTGTCGACCTCGAAGCTGTTTCGCACCTGCTGGAACCTGAGGACTTCGACAGATTCCTCGAGCTCTACACGGAGCGTGTCCGACACGATGATGCCGGTCTGCGCAGCCGCATTGACCTGCGCAGCGAAATGGCTGTTCTTGAGCTCCTCTTGGCCGCTGTTGATTCTGGCGACAACGCACAGATTAAGGAAGTCGAAGAAATGCTGGCGGACCTTGCCGAACTCATTGTTCCGCAGGGGGACAGTGACGCGGCGGGTGGGGAGCCGAAGCAGGGAACACAGACGACGGATGACTCCGACGGTCTGCGCCCGCTGTCCTTCGGCGCCCCCGATGACGAGGGTGAAGCCACCGACGTCATCAGCCGCTGACAGCGGCCTCCAGCTGTTCCCAGCTGAGCAGGGTCCGCTCGCTGCTGTCTGCGCCGGCAGCCGCGAAGCGCACAACGGTGTCGCTGCCCAAAAAGTAGAAGGCCGCTGACACTTCCCGTCCCGCAAACTGCGGCATGCGGGCGACGGCGTGGGCATACATCGAAAGCTGAATCGCTCGGTCTGCCATTTCGCGTTCGCTGTAGGGCGCAGAGCCGGTCTTCCAATCGACAACCTCGAGTACTGTGCCGGTGTCGAATACCGCATCGATTTTTCCGGAGATGACCTTCGGACCGACTTTGAGTTCAAAGGGAAGTTCGACTGCCGCCGGTGTGCGTTCGGCGAATTCTGACGCTTCGAACCGCTTCTTAAGCTGTTCCAAGCGTGCCTTGTCCCTATCTCCCAAACGCCTGGGCGTGTAGTCGTCCAGTTCAAGCAGGCTCGACTGGCCGAACCTGTTCTCGACCCACGCGTGGAACTCGGTACCGAGAGCCGCCGCCGAAGAGGGCTCCTGCGGCATGGGACGGGTGCGTTGACGGTCGAACTCTTCGCGGTCGCCTAAGAAGTCAACGAGAGCTGTTGTCGACAAGCGGCTGAGTTCGGCAGGCGCACTGTGCGGCTCTGGCTCAAGGAAAGCCTGTGCGCTCCTGGCCAGCCCTCCGATATCCGGCATGCTTTCGAGGTCGCGAAGTTCAGTGCCCGAAGCTGACCTGTATTCAGCAATGAGCTCTACGCGCTGCCTGCACGTCTGCTCAGCAACCACCGGCGGCCACACCACGCTGGTCGTAGGCCTGGCACTGGGGTCAGCGGCTTCGGGCAGTGCGACTTCCCGGCCAAGTGCTTCGGCGATCTCCTCCAAGAAGGGCGACGGGGTATTCGGTTTGGTGCGGCTGGTCATTGCTGATGCACCGAGCCACAGGTGCGTTTCCGCACGGGTGACGGCAACATAGGCCAGACGCCGTTCTTCGGCTTCGTGGTCCGCTTTAATCTGCTCGCCGAGCGAACCTGCGAACAGTTCTTTCATGTCTTTTGCGGTGCTGAGGTTCTGCCGTGTTGTGTCGAGGTCGACCAGGTGCTGGCTGTCTCCGCGCAGGGGGTAGGGAAGTTCGGCTCCCGCCAGCCATGCTTTTGTGCTCCTGGGCAGAGTAGGGAGATCGCCGACGGTGTTGTCGGGGATCGCCACAGCACTGAACTCAAGGCCCTTGGACGCGTGAATCGTCATAATCTGAACGGAGTCGGGGTCGGCTTCTTCTGCCGCAGCTTCGAGGGCTTCGCTTTCTTCAGCCACCGTGAGCCAGGCAAGGAAGTCCGCCGCCGTAGCAGACGGGTGCTGAGCACCGTAGTTCTGCGCCATGGCCTTAAGCGAATCGATGGCCCTGCGATGGGGTTCGGAATTGGGCAAAGCCTCGATGTCGAGGTCAAGGTTGAAAACGCGGATCGCAGCACGCAGCGCGTCCACGGGTGACGATGCACTGCGACGCACTGCCCTGAGCCGTCGTGCCAAAGACTGCAGTCTGCTGATCGCGACAGCCGACAGTCCTGCTTGTTCCGCAAGATCGGCAGATGTGGCGTCGTCGGCGAATTCGTCGATGCATTCGATGAGAGTAGGCACCGCGTCTTCTTCAAGACCTTCTGAGCGCAGTCGGCAGAAGCGGTTGAGAGCTCGGATGTCTTTTGCACCCAGTGCTGCCTGCGGTCCGCTCAGCAGCCGCATCACCTCGGTCGATGCCGTGATGTCGACCGCTGAAGCAAGAGCGGCGACTGCGTCGGCGGTGTAGGGGTTGTCGAGCGAACCGCGCGAACCGACAATCGCGTATGGAACGTCCGCGGTCCGCAGGGCGTCCGCAATCGGTCCGATGGATTTGCGAGCCCGCACAAGGACCGCCCGGGTGCCCGTCCGTTCCTTCATCCACAGCGCAAGGTCACGGTACTGGTCGAGGCCGTATTGAATATCTGTGCTGCCCGATGTCGTGCAGATTGTCACAGTGCCGGAGGACGCTTCGTCTGGTTCGGGCACAGCCTGGGTACCCTTTGCGGCGCGCGATTTGTGTTCCAGCTGCTTCGCTGAGGTTGCCGAGATCGCTGTGAGCTTGGCTGAGACAGCGTTTGCCGCGTCCAGGATGAGCTGCGCATTGCGGAACGAAATGCTGAGCGAGTATTCCTGCGCGGGCTGGCCGTTGAACCTGAACTTTTCCGGGAAATCGCGAAGGCTTCCAGCCGAGGCTCCACGCCAACCGTAGATGGACTGGCGGTAGTCGCCGACCGCGGTGACGGCTTTGCCCGCGAACAGGGTCTGCAGCAGTTTGAACTGGCTGTCCGAGGTGTCCTGGTATTCATCAAGCAGAATGATGTCCCAGCGGCCGCGCTCCTCACGTCTGGCTTGTTCGTCAGCGGTCATGATCTTGTAAGCAGACGCAACCTGATCGGAGAACTGCATGCGCCCGGTCTCACCTTTGTGGTCCTTCCACCGGCCAGCCAGCACAGCGTACTGTTTCTTGCGCAGCAGCGATTCGATGAGCTCCGATGCTCCCGCTTCCTGCACCGCAGCGACGGCTCGGTCAATGAATTCTGGTGACAGTGTGCGCATTCCGGCTGCTTCGGCGGCCAGTGTTTCTAAACGCGCGGCAAGGGCTTCTTTTTCCTCTTTGGGAATGCGCTTGCGGCGTACTGCCTTAGCGTGTTCCGTCAGGTTGTCCGAACTGACCGCGTCTGCCAAAGACTCATCGAGGTACTCGACCACCTCGTCTGACGTTTTGAGGTGTTCGTCAATCTGCGATGCCAGGTGAAGAGCGTCTTTGATGACCGTGGCTCGTGATTTTCCCGCCGGAATATCGGCATCGGCCGCTTGGTCGACGAGCGAACCGAATTCCTGGATGGCTTCCGCATCGTCGATGATGGTGGTTCCGTCTTCGATCCCAATGCTCAGACCGTACTCGCTGACGAGTGCCGAAGCATAGGAATTGTAGGTCTGCACGGTTGGTCCGAACAGCGCGTCCAGTGGATCTCGCTCGCTGTCCTCTCCCCTTTCGCAGGGCCTGCCTTTGGCTGCCTCGTAAGCCTCGAATGCGCTGATGAAGCCGTTGATGCGCTTGGCGAGTTCGCCGACTGCTTTGCGGGTGAAGGTCAGCGCGAGGATCCGGTCCTTGGCAACGTAGCGGTTAGCCACCAGCCACAGCACACGCTGCGCAATGACAGCTGTCTTGCCGGAACCAGCGCCTGCGACCACGACAGCCGGTTCGTCGACCGGGCTTTCGATGATCTTCTTCTGTTCGTCAGTCGGCATGGGCTTGGTGCCGTCTTTGAGCGGTGTGCCGACGATCTGGGCGAGGTCTTCCGCTGAATAGAACGGAGGCTTGCAGTTCACGATTCGTCCTCTCCTGTCTGAACAGCGGGGCAAGAGCGCTTCACGGGGCAGAAGCGACACGCTTCGGCACTCGGTGTGGCAGGGAATTCTGCGGAGCGAATGCCGGCAGCTGTTGGCCGTACTTTCTGAGCCAAGAATTCCTCGCGCGTGTCCTCCGTCATGGGGTCCTGCATACGCCGATTCGATGTTCCGCTTGCCCCGGCGGCTTTGCGCGGATACATGAGCATGCCGCCTCCGGACTCAGCGCCGTACTCTGACAGCGGCATCGAATGGCCGTCCTCCCCTTCTATGCGGACCTTCGGCAGCCCCATGGCCGCTTGGTACGCCCCCAGCTGAGGGTCGTTCTGCGCGTCCTTCAGGGATTTCGGCGTTTTCGCGGTTTTGAAGTCGACGATGTGCCGGCGGCCGTCGCTGTCACGTTCCAGCCGGTCAATGCGCCCGCGTATCCGCCAGCCCTCACCGCTGTCGGCAGCCAAAGTCATTTCGGAGCCGATGAATTCATAGCCCTCACTGCGCCGACTCACAAGGAAGTCGTTGAGGTTGGCCACCATGTCGAGGCCTTCGGCATACTGCCTGTCGCGTTCCCACTGGGAGGAGAATTCCAAGAAAGCAAAGCCTTCTTCAAACGCTTCTTTCAGCTCCGCATAACCGCCCTGCGGGTATTCTTCGGCCAAAGAGTGCACGAGGGTGCCTATCTTTTGGGCGTTAGTGGACGGCATCGTACCTGCGTGGCGTGACAGCAGCCATTTGAGCGGGCACTCCAGAAATGTTTCCAGGGTCGACGGCGAAATCGTCACGGGAACATCTGGGGCGGCTGAAGGTTCAGCCGTTGAACGTTCACGCCAGGCGCTCCAGGTTTCCGGCGACGCTGATTCGATGCCGGCATTGGCAAGGCTGGCCAGCAGCTGTGCCCACGGCTTAGGGTCGGCGCTGTTTTCGAACTGACCGCGCGCATAGCCCACAAGTTGGCGCATTGATGCTGGCCCCACGGTCGCATCGTCGCTTTTTGGACCAAGAATTCGCGGCTCGGCCGCGGAGTGCGTGCCCTCACGGCCGAACTGCGCGGCGGCTTTCTGAACGTGTTCGAAAAACACCGACGGCAGGATTTCACCGTCGTTGACGGCGAGAACCACCGCGTTTGAGCGAGCCCGAGACAGTGCCGCTAGGAACATGCGGCCTTCGTCACGGACGGTGTCCCTCTGCAGTTTGCGGTAGCTGTCCCCCGTATCAGAATCGACGGGGCGAGCGCTGTCTTCGGCTGACGTCCTGTCGGCGTCGCGCCAAGCCCCAGCAGCCAGATCTTCGTCGAGCTGCTGTTGAAGGAAGACCGAGCCGCGCACCCGGGTGTTGGGCCACGTGCCGTCCTGCACATCGGCGATGATGACGTGCTCAAAGTCGCGGTGTGCGACTGCCGCCGGTGTGGTCACCGGGACTTCGCGACTCTGTCCGGAGTGTGCCAGGGAGTCCTGTGCAATTGCCTGGCTCAGCACCGTCTGGGCAAAGCTTTCGGCTTGGGCAGTTGCTCTGTCGGTGAATTTCTGTGCCAGCGTCTGCAGGCGGATGACGGCGTCGAGGTCGGTGTTGCGTTCGTCTTCGGGATCGGATTCTGCGCGGCGCTGCCATTCGTCGGCAACGTCGAAAGCTTCCCAGACTTCCCACACTGCGCTTTCCGGATCGAGCTTGCGCGTACCTTCCGCCGCCGTCAGCACGCGCTGCAGCATGCGCACAATCCGGTGTCCCGCCGCGGTGTTCTCTGCTTGCGGTCCCCCGTCCGCGCCCACAGCACCATCCGCTGCATCAGCACTATCAACGGTTTCGGCACGCCGGTCGATAGCGCTGAGCAGAAGCGCCCCCAGGCTGGTATCGCTGGTGTCTTCCCGACTGTCAGTGCGCAGCAGTGCTCGCCGCAGGCTTCCCGCGCCGACCGCGTCGAGTTCACCGTAGGGGCCTGCCGCGATGTCTTCGCACAGGCGTTCGCGCTCACCGGGTTCTGGGTTTTCGCCAAGGGCGAGCAGGCGCAGGATGTGCGCGGTTGCCGGTTGGGAGCTGAGCGGCTGCACCTGTTTCTGCACCGGAATCCCGTGTGCTGCGAGTTCTGCCGCGAGCGCGGATGCGGTCCCGGATGAGCGCGACAGCACCGCGATGTCGTCCCATTGCGTGCCTTCGTCGTGCCAGGTGCGAATGAGCGAGGCAGCCAAGCGCGCTTGCTCGGAATGAGTGCCCACGGCGGCGGTGGACACGGTCGAGGTCCCGGCTGCGAAGTCTTCCGGCGAAGCTGGGACGTGCCGACGGTGAAGATCGCGGGAGATGATGCGGGCCAGGGAATCATAGACGCGGCGAATGCCGCCGGCCCCGCGGTGCACGTGTGCGGCACCGTCGATGGTGAAGGTCTGCGTGCCCGCTGCCAGGTGCCTGAACAGCCGGCCGCCGGCGCCGCGGAATCCCTGCACTGTCGTGTCCGGGGATGTCCACAGGCCGATGGTCGTGCCTTTGGCTTCGAGTGCCAGCAGGAAATCAAGCGCGGTGTCGGGGAAGTCCTGTGCAGAGTCCAGCAGAATGTGGGTCGGCACCGTTTCCGAAGAGAACGACCAGCTGTTCCCGGCTTCAGCGCTGTCGCCGGCGACTACCGAAGCTGCGTGGGCGAAGACCGCGGCTGTGTCGACGCCGCCGAAAACGGGGATCGCAAGGAGGCCTTCGTAATCCTGCAGGACGCGAGCCAGGGCCTGCCATTCCTGCAGGCCTCGCCTTCTGCCCAGCCGTTTCAGTTCATCCGATTTCATGCCATAGCCCATAACGGCGTTCAGTGCATCGCGCATCTGTCGACGAAAGCCGGAGGTGTCACGGAGTTCTCTGCTGAAGCCCGGCGGCCATTCGGGACCGGAAACCCGTCCAGATTCAAAGCCTTCGAGAATAGAGGCCAGCAGGTATTCCTGGTCTGCACCGGAAATGAAGTCAAGCGGCCGGCCGTCTACAGCCGTCGAATGCGCTGATACGAGCGAAAAAGCGTAGGAGTGGACCGACCGGGCTGCCGGTGCGGAGCGAATGGTGTCGGCACTCGGCAGACGATCGCGCAGGGTGTCTGCGTGTTCGCGGCTGGGAGTGAGCGCAAGAACGGATTCGTGTCCCCCACGCCCAGCCAAAACGGAGTAGGTGTTGATCAGCTGTTCGGTCTTTCCTGTACCGGGACCGCCGAACACCGCCGTCCGCTGCCCGGCAAGCAGGGATTCAACCGCCGCGTCGTCCACACCAGCGCGCTCTGCGTCCCTGCTTTTTGCACCCGAGTTCGTCATCATGCTCCTATGAGACCACGAACCACTGACATAAGGGCCGCACGCACAGAAAAAAGATCTAGAATGGTCAGTCGTTCACCGCGGAACAGCTCCTGTCTCCGCGTCCGTCGTCAGATAAGAGTCACACAATGCCGCCGACACCTCGTATGAGACGCGCGCAGCGCCGCGCGCAGATCATCAGCATCGCTACCCGCCAGTTTGCCCAGGAGGGCTACCACGCGACGTCGATGGATGCGATTGCTGCGAGCATCGGAGTGTCCAAACCCGTCCTGTACCAGCACTTCGAATCGAAGCTTGACCTGTTCCTCACGGTCCTTGACGGGGCGATTGACAACCTCAACCGAATGCTCGCCACTCTGCTGGACTCGGTTCATGACCGCCGCGAGCGCGTGTACTCGACCATCAAGAGCTTCTTCATGTTCGCAGTTGAGGACCGCAACGCCTTTGATGTCCTTATGCGCGCCGACAACGAAAACGACGAAAGCCGTCAGCACTGGCGGGATGCTCTGGACAGCTTCGCCGACACGGTGAGCCGTTCCATCCGCCGCGACACCGAGGTCACGGAGGCCGAAGCGAACATCCTCGGCCACGCTCTTGTCGGCATGGCGAAGCAGGCGGCGTTCGAATGGTCCCGCAACCGCGACTACGATCCTTACGAAAGTGCTCGGCTTGTCGGCATCCTCGCTTTTGACGGGCTGTCGGCGATTGAAGATCCCCAGGTCAACTTGCACCTGGGGGAATAAGCGCAGCCTCGTGTGAGGTTGCCTCTGCGAACCGCGAACCCGCCAAGGAGGCGCTATGGAAATCAAAATCGGCATCACACAGTCCACTCGTGAAATCGCCATCGAATCTGATCTTGATGCTCAGCAGCTGAAGGACCTTGTCGATTCCGCGTTGAAGGACGGCACTCCTCTCGTGCTGGAGGACGGTCAGCGTCGCGTTGTCGTGCCGGCTGATTCCATTGCCTATGTTGACTCCGGTCCGTCCACGCAGGGTCGGGTCGGCTTCGGCATCAGCTGATCGGCTAAGTCAAAAGGGGAGGCTGTCGGCCTCCCCTTTTTCCTTTTCGCACGGGTTTTTCTGTTGTCACCGGCTCCTGACTCACGAGGCGCCGCTGATCTCCCGCTGCCCCGCTCAGTCAGGTGCGCGCTCGGTTCAGGCGGTGAGCCCGAGGTCCGACATGCGCTTGGAGTGTCCAGCCAGAAGCCTCTGGAGAAGAGCTTCGTCGGGCTTTTCGAATACTGTGTTCGGGATTGCGGCGAATTCGCGGATGCGGGTGAGAGATTCGGCGACGAGCTTGCGTCCCCACAGTGCCAGGCGGCTGCCGATCACCTCGTCGTCGGCCACGACTGAACGCAGGCATTCCCGGAGATAGTCGGCAGAGCGTGTATCATCGAACACGGAATCGACGACCTCTCGACTCTTGGAGTCAAGAGCTGTAAGGGTGCTTCGACAGTATTCGGTCATGATCCCGTCGTAGACGTAGACCTTCATGACGGATTCGTACCAGTCTTTGGGTCGAGTGCGTTCCCGGAAAGCGCGGAACGAACCCGCCTGGCTTTCCATGAGGCTCGTCAGATCCCCGCCCAAGTCCGCCACCCGCGACGCCAGCCGCTCGAAGTGTTCGAGCGAGTGCCCCGCAAGACGCGCAAGGCCGATGGATTCGCGGATGCTCGGCGCGTGCTGTGAGTCCGTTGATGTGAGTTCAAACGTCGAAAGTGCGTGGAAGGCCAAAACGGACAGCGTTGCCGCGTGGACTTCTTCAGGCGTGTTGGAGTGGGGCATGGCCCTAGCCTAACCGCCGTGAGTGCGTTCGCCGCACCGGATAGACAATAGGAAAAATGTGACTGAACAGAAGACTTTTGCTGACTTCGGGGTTTCCGGCCCCATCGTCGCGGCTCTTGCCGATCACGGCATCACCGAGCCCTTCCCCATTCAATCGATGACTCTGCCGATCGCCCTCGGCGGCGCCGACATCATCGGTCAGGCGCAGACGGGCACCGGCAAGACCCTCGGCTTCGGCCTACCGCTGCTGCAGCGCCTCGATGCGCCTGTCCGCCCGGAGTTCGCTCCGGCCGAGGGCTCAACCCCCGAAATCCCCGAAGCCGGACGCGCCCCGCGTGGGCTCGTCGTCGCACCAACGCGCGAACTCGCCCAGCAGGTTGCCGGCGAACTTGCGACCGCGGCAGAAAAGCTGCAGGTCAAGGTCGTCACGATCTACGGCGGTCGGGACTACGAACCGCAGATTGAATCGCTCAAGGCCGGCGCCGATGTCGTCGTCGGAACTCCGGGCCGTCTGCTCGACCTGTACGGCCGTCGGATTCTCAAGCTCAGCGAAATCACGACCGTCGTCCTCGACGAGGCCGACGAAATGCTCGACCTGGGCTTCCTGCCGGATGTTGAGCGGATCATCGCCGCTCTGCCTGCTGGGCGTCAGACGATGCTGTTCTCGGCAACCATGCCGGGTGCGGTTGTGACAATGGCTCGCCGCTACATGCACCAGCCCACTCACATTCGGGCAGCGAACGAACAGTCGGCGCACGAAAAGACGGCGAACATCAAGCAGTTCGCCTACCGTGCCCACGCTATGGACAAGGCCGAGCTCGTCGGTCGTGTACTGCAGTCAGAGGGTCGCGGCCGCACCATCATCTTCGCCAAGACGAAGCGCACTGCCGACCGTCTGGCCGAAGAGCTCACGGACCGTGGTTTTAATGCCCGCCCGCTGCACGGTGACCTCAACCAGCAGGCGCGCGAGCGTGCTCTGAAGAACTTCCGCACCGGCAAGACCGATGTTCTGGTTGCCACCGATGTCGCTGCCCGCGGCATCGACGTTGAGGACGTCACCCACGTCATCAACTACCAGTGCCCGGATGACGAAAGCACCTACATTCACCGCGTGGGACGCACCGGTCGTGCCGGCAGCACCGGCATTGCGATCACGCTCATCGACTGGGATGACATTCCGCGCTGGAACATGATCGCCCGCACCCTTGAGCAGGACCTCGAGGCGAAGGAAACCTACTCCACGTCACCCCACCTGTTCGAAGAGCAGAACATCCCCAAGGGCACCAAGGGCCGGCTGCCGCGAGCACAGTCCGCAAAGTCGGAAGGCTCAGGTTCTGGCCGCAGCGAGAACCGCCGTTCCGGCCGCGGCGGGCGTCGTCGTGATGACAGCAAGCCGCGCCGTCCGCGCCGCCGCACGCGCGGAGGCAAGAGCGTTGAGAGGGGTTCGGACGCACAGAAGTCCGATTCCGCACAGCAGGCGAAGACCTCTGGTGGGGATGCGCCCAAGCCTCGTCGCCGTCGCCGCCGCACCCGAGGCGGAGCGCAAGAAGACTGACGGGTTCCGGCGGGTGCCGGGCGGGTCAGGCGTGAAGGACTTCGACGCCGCGGGCTCGTTCGGCTATTCGCTCCAGCTGTTCCGGCTCGGTGATGTTTTCACCGAGCCGGTTCGGCTTTCCGGCGCCGTGATAGTCGGATGATCCGGTCACAATGAGGTCGTGTTCTGCCGCCATGCGGCGCAGTCGGCGTCGCCCCTCCGGAGGATTGTCCCGGTGGTCGATTTCCAAGCCGTCGAGTCCCGCTTCGATGAGTTCGCCGATGGCGGCGTCACCGAGCACCCGGCCGCGTGCTGATGCAAGCGGATGGGCGAACACGGCGACTCCCCCGGCATCGTGGACCATGCGCACGGCATCGATTGCGGATATTGCCGGAATCGGCACGTAGTAGGGCCCGCGCGGGGAGAGCAGGTGCGCAAAAGCCGCACTGCGGTCGGCGGCGAATCCGCCGGCGACGAGGGCGTCGGCAATGTGCGGCCGTCCGATTGTCGCTTCAGGGCCGACAACGGCCAGAAGGTCGTCCCAGTTCAGCGGGTAGTCGCGGCTGAGCAGTTCGACCATGCGCTGGCCGCGTTCAAGGCGGGCTTTGCGCATATCGGCAACCGCGGCGGAAAGTTCAGCCCCGTCTGGATTGTGCAGGTAGCTCAGCAGGTGCACTGTCACGCCGTCGTGTTTGCACGACACTTCCATACCGCGCACCAGGCTGATGCCTTCGCGTTTGGCTGCCACGGCCGCATCGGCCCATCCGCGAACCGTGTCGTGATCTGTCAGCCCCACAGCCTCAAGCCCCACCTGCGCGGCTTCTTTCAGCAGTTCTTCGGGCGTTTGAGTGCCGTCGGAAAAGCTCGAGTGGGTGTGCAGATCGATCGACATGCCACACAGTCTACTGAGCCGGATGACACGGCGGCACTGGCGACTATGCTGGAGACATGACTACCGATCAGGCTCTTGATGACCGTGTCAACAACCGCTCCCGCAGGCCGAACTCGAAGGCCTTCCGGGATTTCGTCGCTCAGGGCTGGGAACGCACTCCCGTTCCCGCCGAAGCGCTCGAAGCCTCCCGCTTCACTCCCGCACGCCGCGAGGCCGTGTCCAAGGCGTTCCCGGGCGAACGGGTTGTCGTTCCCGCCGGCAGCCTCAAAGTCCGCTCGAACGACACCGACTACCCCTTCCGCCCGCACTCCGCGTTCATTCACCTGACCGGGCTGCACGCTGACCTTGAGCCCGACTCAGTGCTCGTGTTCGAACCAACCGAGGACGGCCACGACGTCACGTTCTACTTCAGCCCGCGCGCTGGAGCGGACACCGAGGAGTTCTTCTCGGACGCCCGCTACGGCGAATACTGGGTCGGCAAGCGCCCGGAACTGGAAACCATGGAGACCATGACCGGCATGGCGTGCCGGCCCATTTCCGAAGCCGGCGAATCCATTACGAAGGACCTCGGCAGCACCTCGGTGCGTCTGCTGCGCGGTGCCGACAGCAGCATCGAAGCGCAGGTTGATTCCGCCCGCCAGGCTGTTCAGGCCGACCTCGAGGCCAGCCAGGCCGGCGATGACGAGCTCGCCCAGTTCCTGTCCGAGCTGCGCCTGATCAAGGACAACTATGAAATCGGCGAAGTCCGCCGCGCTATCGCAATCACTCGTGAAGGCTTCGACCACATCATCGACAGCCTCGACGAAGCCGTCGGCCACCATCGCGGTGAGCGGGTCATCGAAACCGCGTTCTGGAAGGCTGCCCGCACCGAGGGCAACAACGTCGGCTACGAAACGATTGCCGCTTCCGGCAACAACGCCTGCACCCTCCACTGGACGAAGAACACCGGCAAAGTCAACCCGGGTGATCTGCTGCTGGTCGATGCCGGTGCTGAGGCCGACAGCCTGTACACGGCTGACATCACCCGCACGATTCCCATCAGCGGTACCTTCTCGGACGTGCAGGCCCGCATCTACGATGCGGTTCTCGAAGCCGCGGACGCTGCTTTTGCGGTTGCCGGTGAGCACGTCAACCGTCCCGTGAAGTTCGCCGAGGTCCACGATGCCGCTATGGGAGTCATTGCGCACCGCCTGGAAGAGTGGGGTCTTCTGCCGGTTTCTGCCGAAGAGGCGCTCAGCCCTGAGGGCCAGCAGCACCGCCGGTGGATGGTCCACGGAACCAGCCACCACCTCGGGCTCGATGTTCACGACTGTGCTCAGGCGCGTGCTGACATGTACCTGGGTGCTGACCTCAAGCCGGGCATGATCTTCACGATTGAGCCGGGACTGTACTTCAAGGAAGAGGATCTTCTGCTTCCCGAGGAGTACCGCGGCATCGGCGTGCGGATCGAAGACGACATTCTCGTCACCGAGGACGGTGTTGAGAACCTGTCAGCCGGCTTCCCGCGGACCCGCGAAGAAATCGAAGCGTGGGTTCAGGGGCGCAGCTGAATGGAACTCGGCCGTCTGCTTCCCGGTGTGAGCCCCGAACATCTGGGGGTTCGCATCGGGGTTGATTCAGTTGATGAACGCAGCGGCGTCACCGTACTCATTCCTCCGCCGGGTACGACTGTCGGTGTTGATTCCCGAGGCGGTGGTCCCGCCACGCACGAAACCGACATCGCCCGTCCAGGCACCCTGCCCTTTGGGGCTGACGCTGTTGTCCTCACCGGTGGCAGCGCACTGGGTTTGGCTGCCGCACGCGGTGTGCAGAACCGTCTGGCTGAAGCCGGCATCGGCACACCCGTTGCCGGTGTTCGGGTACCCATTGTTCCTGCGGCCGCGATTTTCGACATCGGCCGCAGGCCGCATCACGGCAGTCGCGAGAATCATCGCAGCGGCATCCCAGATGCCCGCGACGGGTACTGGGCCGCTGTTCATGCGCTTGGGGACGACCTCACCGAAGAACCCAGCATCAGTTCTTTCCGCGGGTCGGAAGGTGCCGGTACAGCAGCGTGGACCGGTCGCGGATTCTCCCGAGGCGGAATGGGCTACGCTTCGATCCGCACCTCGTCCGGGGCTTGGGTCAGTGCCGTCGTGATTGCCAACCCCATGGGCACCATCCTCTCACTTTGCGGCGAACTCTACGCGGCACAGGCGCTGTCGGCCTATGGGCTCACACTGCCCGGTGTCGACCCAGCTGAGGTTGCCAGGCTGGTCGCGACAGCTGCCGAACGCGGAACCTCGCAGGAAGACGCCCGCACCAACACGACGATCGCCGTCATCTGCACGGATGCAGGTCTCACTGATTCTGAGACCACTCGGCTAGCGGCGTCGGCCCACGCGGGAATCGCCAGGGCCGTGTGGCCGTCCCACACGATGTTCGACGGCGACACGGTGTTTGCCTTAAGCACGGGCGAGCGCACTGAGAACTCCGCAGCACTGCTGACCGAACTCAATATTGCCGCCGCCGATGCTTTGTCTGCCGCCATCATCGACGGTGTGCTCAGTGCAGAAGAGGCCCTGCCGTGGGAACGAGATCCCGACCCCTTCCCCGATGCATTCAGCACTGTCTTTCCCGAACTCTCACAGAAGTGGGAAGAGGAAGCCGAGCGGCGCCTCGGCAATTTAGAAAACTCGCCACACCCCGAACCGGAACACACCGACGAACAGTAGAATAGCCAGTCGAATATCGTCGTCAGAGGAAGGTCGGTCAGTGACACCTCCCAACAGGGACGCGGTATATGAAGCCCTCAAAGGCGTCATAGACCCCGAAATCCGCCGCAGCATCGTCGAACTGGGAATGCTCGACGAATTCACCATCGCAGACGACGGCACCGTCGACGTCCGCGTTCTGCTGACAGTCGCGGGCTGTCCGCTCAAGGACACCATCATCAGCGACACCACGAAGGCCGTACAGGCTGTTGAAGGCGTCACCGCCGTCAACGTGGAACTGGGCACCATGACACCCGAGCAGCGCCAAGAGATGCGCGAAAAGCTCCAGGGGCCCGGCGCCTCGCGCCCCATTCCCTTCAACGAACCGAACTCGCTCACCCGCGTCTATGCGGTGGCCTCCGGCAAGGGCGGTGTCGGCAAGTCGTCCGTGACTGCCAACCTCGCTGTCGCACTCGCCGAACAGGGCCTGTCGGTCGGCGTTGTCGACGCCGACATCTACGGCTTTTCGATCCCCGGCATGCTCGGCCTGTCCGGTAACCCCACCCGCGTGGACGACATGATCATTCCGCAGGTGGCTCACAACGTGAAGGTCATGTCGATCGGCATGTTCGTCCCGCCGTCACAGCCTGTCGTGTGGCGCGGACCTATGCTGCACCGTGCGCTCCAGCAGTTCCTCACGGACGTGTTCTGGGGCGACCTCGACATCCTGCTGCTCGACCTGCCGCCGGGTACGGGTGACATCGCCATTTCGGTTGGCCAGCTGCTGCCCACCTCGGAGCTTCTGGTTGTCACGACACCGCAGCAGGCCGCCGCCCAGGTGGCCGCACGCGCCGGCACGGTCGCAACCCAGACCCGCCAGCGCATCGCGGGTGTTGTCGAGAACATGTCGTGGCTCGAGTTGCCCTCCGGTGACCGCATGGAAATCTTCGGTTCAGGAGGTGGCACCGAGGTCGCCGAACAGCTGACCCGCACAACCGGTGCGAAGGTCCCGCTCCTGGGTCAGATTCCGCTGGACGAGCCCGTCCGCTCCGGCGCTGACGCCGGTGTGCCGGCCGTCCTGTCCCACCCGGATTCCCCCGCTTCGGTGACGCTGCGCTCTGTTGCCCAGCAGCTCAGCCGCCGTTCGCGCGGACTTGCCGGCCGTTCGCTCGGACTGTCACCGGCCTGAGTAAGGCACACAGCTGAAGAAGAGGGGCGTGCGAGTTTCAACCTCGCACGCCCCTCTTTTCGATTTCACAGCATTAGGTCGGCACTTACGTAGCTTCGTCGTCAAACGGCGCCGGTTTCGATGTGTCGCGCTGGCCTGCCTGTTCTGAGTACCTCTGCAGGGGTGACAGGCGCATGGGCTCCAGCGGGCGATCATCAGCCGGTTCGGGTTCGTCGTCTTCCATGAGGGCCTCACGCACAATCCTGCGCGGGTCGTACTGGCGCGGATCGAATTTCTGCCAGTCGACGTCTTTGAAGTCGTCACCCATTTCGTCCTGCACGCTGTCGCGCAGACTGACGATCTGCTTGCGCATGGTTTTGACGAAATCACGCAGCTGCGCGGCATATTCCGGCATGCGCTGCGGGCCTACGACAATGAGAACAACAAGCATGATGATGATGAACTCAGTGCCGTTGATCCCGAACATGCACACCATTCTAAGCCGTGGCGCCCTCCGGCTTCAGCCGAGGTCGGCACACGCCAGGACCTGTGACTATGCTTATCCCACCGGGGTCATCAGGCCCGGCGGGAAGACACGCAGAACAGGAGGAGCGCTTGTCCAGAAACTGGGCGGCTGACAGCCACTACGCTTCTCGGTTCAACACCGCGACAGCCGCAGAAGAAGCGGCGCGCACAATTGCGGCGGACTATCAGAGCGCCCCGTTGGGCGCGACATCCGCCAGGCTTCTGACCATGCTCGTACAGCTGACCGGTGCAAAGAACGTCGTTGAGCTGGGCACCGGCACGGGAGCGTCAACACTGGCGATACTCGCAGGATTGGGCCCCGGCGGCATGCTCACGAGTGTTGACATTGATCGCGAACGCCAGTCAGTGGCTGCTGAACTCGCTGAGGTCGCAGGTTTCCGCGCCCACCGAACCCGGTTCATCCAGGGTTTTGCCGAATCGGTCCTCAGCCGGCTCTCACCGGAAGGCTACGACTTCGTGTTCGTCGACACTGACCCGGCTGGTTTCCCCGACATCGTGCCGCAGGCCCTGACGAAGGTGCGCAACGGCGGACTGCTGGTGGTCAATGACGCCCTGGGTTCGGGGACCGTCGCAGACCCCGCTGCTCGGGATGCGAGTTCCACCGCCCTGCGTCGGGTTCTTGCCGACCTCCAGGACTCCCCCAACCGTGTGCTCCTGCCGATCGATGCGGGACTGCTGGCAGTGCGCCGCTGACCGGCCAAAGAAAAATCCCGTTCTCCCACCGGGAGAACGGGATCTGCGAAACGCCGGTCAGCCTTCGAGCGCTCCGGCCAGGACATCCTTGAGGTCCTGAGCTTCGTCCTGGCTGATTTCGATAACCAGACGGCCGCCGCCTTCAACGGGCAGGCGAAGGACATAGCCGCGTCCCTCTTTCGTCACTTCGAGAGGGCCATCACCGGTGCGAGGCTTCTGAGCTGCCATTCTTAATCCTTTCGCCGAACACAGTTATCAGCTATTATCCAACACTTTCTCGGGTTTCGCACATAACGAGACCTTCTTCGTCATATGCACTCCTGTCACGGCGGAAAACCAGTCGGCGGCACCAGACGCCACAGCAGCGATATCCACAGAAGCTGCAGGACCGTAAACCCGATAAGCGCCGTAGCCAGAGCCGTGCGGGAGCGACTGCGCGCCTGCACCATTGCCAGACCGAACATCGGCAGCAGAAGCCGCAGGGTTGAAGTCTGCGGTGTGAAGAACAAGAGCAGGTACACGGCGTAGCCGAAAAGGAACTGTTTCTGCGTCCTGCCGATCAGCTCACCCGTCGGACCGAGCGTTCCCCACACGAACAGCAGGATGAGAACAGCGAGGGCAATCGGCCCCCACCAGCCCAGATAGCGTGTCGAGGCCGTGAGCCACTGGGTGAAGACCTCCGTGTGGCCCGTCCACGCGGCTTCGGTCTTCCGGTAAGCGTCGAATTGTCCTGTGAGCATCCATGCTCCCAGCGGCTGCAGTACGGCGAAGAAGCACGACAGCACACCCAAAGCCCACGATGTCAGGACTTCCCACAGCGGATACGGCTCTGTCTGCCTGCGCCGGATCCGATCAAGCAGGTGAATGAGCATGAAGAACGAAAACGCCACCCCAATGGGCCTGGCGAGGTCCATGAGGAGAACTGCTGGAATGGCAAGAAGATAGCGGCGAGAATCCACGCACAGCAGGGAAAGCGCGAGGAAGAAGATGCCGGCGGCTTCCGAATAGCCGGTCGAAAAGACGGCTGCTGCGGGAAAGAAGAACACGAGCGCTGTACCGGCAAGGGCTCGTGCAGGATCTGCGTGCCGCCGGAACAGGTACAGGATCGCAATCGCTGCGGCCAAGGCGAAGATGTGCGACACGATGGGTGAGAGCACCTTGTAGTCAAAGCCCGTCATATCGCGCAGCCAGCCGACGATCGTGGGGTGCAGCGGATAGAACGCCCACTGGTTCTGGGCGACATCCCCACTGTCGGTCAGCGGAAGAACGCGGGGGTAGCCCTCGTCGGCGATTCGCCGGTACCAGTCAGCGTCCCAGAAGCCCAGGAACTCAAAGAAGGTCGGAGGTTTGTTGTCCGACCAGAACGTGGGCGCCTGGAAGCGCAGAACAATGCTGAACAGCAGCAGAGTCACCACGCGGCTGACGGCATAGACCGCAGTGGCCTGCACCCATACCGGCAGGCGCAGTAGAGACGCGGTCAGACTCCGGGCAGAGAAGGCTTCGGTGCGTAACTGCACGGCTTCACTTTTCGGTTCTGACACCGGCTTCTTCTTCAAGCTCTTCTATGCGGGCAGTGAGGATGTCAATGGCCTGATCAACTTGGTCCCTGCGGTACCCGCCGAAAGCTGGTGAGAACCGCATCCGGGCAATATCAGCAGCGGTTGCGTCCTTCGGTGGCAGAACGGGTTCGGGTTCGCTCATGCCGGAATCGAAGATGCCGAAAGCGCCGGCGGCAACGGCTGCGAACACGATGAGCGCCGCGCACACTCCAAGGATCATCCAGGCCATGCGTCTATGCTCTCACACGCTTTCAGCGCAGTCCCCGCTGTGCCCTGACAGGCGGTTTGAGGCCGCGTATGCCGACAACCACGTCAATCGCCTGACGTGTTTCAGCCGTGTCATGCGTGCGGATAATGGCAGCACCCGCATCGACTGCAAGCGCCGTGGCCGCAATAGTGGCGGCAAGCCGGTCATCCGGTCCTTGTGAACCGACGAGCTCTCCCACAAAGTCCTTGCGCGAAATCGCGAGCATCACGGCGCTCTCACCGGCTGTGAGCATGCCAAGGTCCCGCATAACAGCGGCCGACTGGTACGTGTTCTTCCCAAAATCGGGTGTGGGGTCAAGAATGATGGCTCGCTCGTCAACACCCGCCTCAAGGGCGCGTGCGCGCAACCGCTCAAGCCCCTCCATGACGGCCGGCATGACATCAGCAGACGATAGGCCCAACCGGTTGCGGTGCGCGTCAGTCCGGGGAGTCAGGCCCCCGGTGTGGGAGCAGACCAGGCCGACCTCCGCCTCGGCGGCGGCGTGTGCGACATCAGGATCCACACCCGCCCACGTGTCGTTGATGAGCCCGGCACCGGCCTCGGCCGCGGCTCTGGCCACCGGTGCGCGGTAGGTGTCGCAGGAGATGAGCACATCCGGGTGTTCCTTAGCCAAAGCCGAGATGACCGGCGCGACCAAAGCGATTTCATCGTCTGCCGACACAGCCGGTCCGCGCCCGGCCCTCACTCCCCCGATGTCGAGGATCCGCGCACCTTCCCGGACCGCCTCCTCGGCAGAGAAGAGTGCATCGTCCACGGTTGCCGCAGACGTGTAGAAAGAGTCGGTCGACCGGTTGATGACAGCCATGATGACCGGCTGCAGGGGTCCGGCCTCAACCCCGCGAACTCTGAACGTCACGGACGGAAACGACCGGTGGGAATCGGCTGGTCGGCAGACTCCTGAATGAAGGCAATTGCCTCGTCCACCGAATCCGTCAAATGGAACAGACCGACATCGCCGGGAGAAATCGTTCCCTTCTCAACGAGTGTGGTGGTGATCCAGTCAACGAGCCCCGACCAGAAGTCCGTTCCCATGAGAACCACCGGATAGCGGTTCTTCTTGCGTGTCTGCACCAGTGTGAGAGCCTCAAACAGCTCATCAAGAGTGCCGAAGCCGCCGGGCAGCACGATCGCGGCCGAGGAATACTTCATGAACATCGTCTTGCGCACGAAGAAGTAGCGGAAGTTGATGCCGATGCCCACATAGGGGTTGAGCCCCGATTCAAACGGCAGTTCGATGCCCAGGCCCACCGAGGTGCCATCGGCTTCCGCTGCACCCTTGCTGCCGCCCTCCATGACACCGGGCCCACCGCCGGTGACAACAGCGTAGCCCTCATCTACCAGCCGGCGGCCGAGCTCTTCAGCCAGAGCGTACTCTTCTGTGCCTTCGTTCAGACGGGCCGAACCGAAGATCGACACTGCCGTCGGCAGACCCGCCAGCGAACTGAAGCCCTCAATGAACTCCGCGTGGATCCGCATGGTCCGCCACGGGTCTTCGTGCACCCAGCCAGAGTCAGGGCGATTGTCCAACAGCCGCTGGTCGGCGGTGGTTTCGGGCACGTGCTGGCTTCGCAGGTGCAGTGAGCCCTTCGTGTAGAAGAGTTCGTCGTTCGGGATGTCAGAGCTGGTCATTGTGTCCTTTCACGAAAAAGACGGGGCGGGCACAGTGCCTCACCCCGCCTTCACCCAGCCGTCAGTTCGACGGGTAGGTGCGAAGCTTTTCGCCGGTGTAGATCTGGCGCGGACGGCCGATGCGGGTGGTGTCGTCACCGCGCATTTCAATCCACTGGGCAATCCAGCCGGGCAGACGGCCCATGGCGAAGATCACCGTGAACATGTCGGTGGGGAATCCAAGCGCCTTGTAGATCAGACCCGTGTAGAAGTCGACGTTCGGGTACAGCTTGCGGCTGACGAAGTAGTCGTCGTCAAGCGCAACCTTTTCCAGAGCTGTAGCAAGGTCCAGGAGGTCGTCGTTGCCGCCCTGCTCTTCGATGATGTCGTGGGCGGTCTGCTTGATGATGGCAGCGCGCGGGTCGTAGTTCTTGTAGACGCGGTGGCCGAAGCCCATGAGGCGTACGCCGCGTTCCTTGTTCTTGACCCGCTCCATGTAGCTTTCGGCGCCGTCGTCGGACTGCGAAATCTCTTCGAGCATTTCCAGCACCGCGGAGTTCGCGCCGCCGTGCAGAGGGCCTGCCAGAGCGTTGATGCCGGCTACAACCGACTGGTAGAGGTTTGCTTCGGACGAGCCGACCAGGCGAACCGACGATGTCGAGCAGTTCTGTTCGTGGTCTGCGTGCAGGATGAACAGAAGGTCGAGCGCCTTGCGGACGTTCTCGCTGGATGCGTATTCTTCACCGCTTACACCGAAGTTGCTGCGGAAGAAGTTGCCGACCAGGCCGTACTGCGGTTCGGGGCGCAGCACCGAGTCGACGCCGAAGCGGCGGCGGTGGGCCAGGGCCGTCAAGACGGGCATGGCGCCGAGCAGGCGAACGGCGGCTTCTTCCATCTGTGCGTCGTCGTAGACGTCGATGGTGTCCTGGTTGAAGGTGCCCAGCGCCGAAACGGCGGTCGAGAGGATCGACATGGGGTGGGCGTCTTCCGGCATTGCGGCGACGAGGTCGTAGATGCCCTGCGGGACTTCGGCGTGCTGGGCGATGCGCTCCTCGAACGACTTCAGCTGTTCGGCGGTGGGCAGTTCGCCCTTGATGAGGAGGTAGGCGACTTCGACGAAGGATGCGTTCTCGGCGAGGTCTTCGATGGCGTATCCGCGGTAGCGCAGGATGCCTTCGTCACCGTCGATGAAGGTGATGGCGGAGGTCGACGAGGCGGTGTTGCCAAAGCCGGGGTCGAAGGTGACGCGGTCGGTTTCGGCCAGGAGCTTGCTGATGTTCAGCCCCTCAGTACCGGCTGTTGATTCGACGCCTTCGAGTTCGAGTTCATGGTCATCTACCCGCAGGAAGCCGTCTGCCGCCATTGATTCTCCTCTGTTCGAACTTCGCACGCTCTGTTCCGCTGTGGTTCAGAGACATGAAGAAGATTACCTAATTGTAGAAAAAACAGTAAATCACTGAGAGTTCGCTCAACGTGTGGTAGCTGAGCTTCCGCGCAGCCTCTCAGCCGCCGCGCGGATCCTTTCGTCCGGTGCTGTCAGCGCCAGCCGGACGTGCTGCTGACCCTCGGGTCCGTAGATGAAGCCGGGGCCTGCCATGATGCCCAGCCCTGCCAGCCATTCGAGTGTTGCCATGCAGTCTTCGCCCCGGGTTGCCCACAGGTACAGGCCCGCTTCCGAATGGTCGATGCGCAGGCCCGCCTGTTCGACTGCCGGCCGCAGAAGCTCGCGACGACGCCGGTAGAGGTCGCGCTGCCGCTGCCAGTGCGCGTCGTCATTCAGAGCGGCGATCATCGCCGCCTGCACGGGTGCGGGAACGATCATGCCCTGGTGTTTGCGGGTGGTGGTCAGTTCCCGGATGAGCACGCGGTCACCCGTGACGAATGATGCACGATAGCCGGCGAGGTTTGACTGTTTGGACAGCGAATAGACGCTTAGCACGCCGGAATAGTCGTCGCCGACGACCCCAGGGTCGAGCACCGACGGGGTTGGGCGATCCTCGGCCCAGTTGAGAGCTGCGTAGCATTCGTCGCCGGCGACCACGGTGCCGCAGCGACGCGCTTCTGCGATGACAGCCCGAAGCTCTTCAGCCGTATCTACGCGGCCGGTGGGATTGCCCGGCGAATTGAGCCACAGAAGGCCCACACCTTCCAGCGATGCTCCCGCGGCAATGTCTGCTGCATTGATGCGCACACATTCGACACCGGCAAGGCGCGCACCGATTTCATATGTGGGGTATGCCTGCGACGGGCATGCCACGCGCAGTCCCAGCTGAGCGAGCCCCAGCAGGCTCGGCAGGGCTGCGACGAACTCTTTGGACCCGACCGTCGGCAGGATTTCGCTGCCGGGATCAAGTTCGATGCCGCGGACCCGCTTCGACCAGCCGGCAATCGCTTCGCGCAGCTGAACAGTGCCGTCAGTTGTGGGATAGCCCGGAGCGTCAGCTGCCGTCCGCAGGGCTTCCTGTATGAGCTCCGGTGTTGGGTCGATGGGCGTGCCGATGGAGATGTCGACGATCCCATCGGGATGAGCTTCGGCGGTCTGCCGTACGGCGGCCAGCCGGTCCCACGGGTAGGCCTCCAGGTGAAGGCCGTAGCGTTCGTAGGTCACTCGTCGTGTTCCTGCTTGGGCAGCGCTGCAACGATCGGGTGGTCGTAGCCGACATTGCCGACACCGGCGGCTCCGCCGGGTGAACCGAGGTCGTTGAAGAAGTCGACGTTGGCCGTGTAGTACTCGGCCCACTCTTCTGGGACGTCGTCTTCGTAGTAGATGGCCTCAACAGGGCAGACCGGTTCGCAGGCACCGCAGTCCACGCACTCGTCGGGGTGGATGTAGAGCATCCGCTCGCCTTCGTAGATGCAGTCGACGGGACATTCGTCAACACAGGCGAGGTCTTTGAGGTCGACGCAGGGCTGGGCAATGATGTAGGTCACTGGGACTCCTTCTGCTGAGCGTGGAGTGACACGCTCCCGGCGGCATTCATCTGATCCAAGGGTACTCCCCCGCTAAGGTGGTGACGTTCATGGTCTGGATACACCTTGGAGGTCACAGGAGTGTTTGAGCCGCAGCCGGGAATGCGGGTCGTCGTCCGCTACAGCGACGGCGGGCAGCTGACAGACGCTCTCGGCCACGTTCTCGCGGCCGATGCCGACTCCGTGACAGTTGACTCCAAGCGCGGTCCCGTCCGGATTGAGCGGGCCTCCATTGAGCTCGCCCACGAAATCCCGCCGGCACCTCAGCGACCGGGTCCCGTCCATTCGACCGTGTCGGCGGCAGACCTGCGCCGCATTTCAGCCCAAGTGTGGCTGCCGGGCGAAAGCGTGTGGCTCAACCGGGACGCGGTTGCCGAAGAACTCACCTCGGACGAGGGCGCGGTCTCTGCGGTCGAGTCCGGCTGGCTCTTGCGCGCCGCCGCCGGGGCCGATGCTCGCGCGAACTCCGCTCTTGTGCTCACAGACCCGCAGATCCCCGCGGAAGAGGCACTCGGAGCAGTCGAGAAGTGGTACATAGATCGGGGCCTTCCCCCTGCCCTGCAGATCTTTTCAGGTGAGGCCGGAGGAGAACTCGACTCCGCCTCGGCCCAGGTTTCGCAGCTGCTGCGACCGGCGGGTTTTTCCCCCAGCGACACGTGGCTCACGATGACCGCCCCGGCCCGGGAAGTTGCGGGTGCCGCACAGCCGCCGCAGGGTTTGGAGATTGTACAGTCCGATCAGGCCCACACGGCGCACTTGGCCGCGTGGGGTCATGACGACACTGAGGACATGCGCGCGCTCCTGCACAGTGCGCCGCAGGTGATTTTTCTCTCAGCCGTTGCAGTGCACCCGGACGGGTCGAAATCACTCGTGGGCGCTGTCCGGCTGGCTATCGCCAGCAAGTGGGGCTGGTTGGACAATCTGGTTGTCAATCCCCAGCTGCGCCGCCGAGGTGCCGGGAAGGCTCTCGTGCAAGCCGCCGCCCGCTTGGCTGCGGTTCAGGGCATCCGCTCCCTTGGGTGCGATGTGCCCGCGGCGAACGAAGAAGCGGCAGCGCTCCTTGCCGGATTGGGCTTTAAGGAGCACCACCGCTTCTGGTTTGCCGTCCAGGAGGCCGCTGCCGGCGGCAACACTGAGCAGCCCACGGGGCTTAGTCGCAGACGATCCTGTTGACCGGGCGGTAGACGGTCGTGAACTGGTCCTTGGTCACCTTGCCGGTCTCAATGTTCTTCATAGTGCGGTAGATGGTGATCGACCATCCGCCCCGCGGGGACTGCGGTTTGCAGCTGGGGCCGGACTTCTTCACAGTCGCCGGGCTTGTGTGGGCGAAACGGCCCGAGGCGCCGGCTTCGACTTCGAGAGTCTTCTCGCCCTTGATCTCCGCATTGACCTTACCGCCGGAGACCGACATGTGCAGAACCACCGGCTTGTCCGAGGTGTTGGTGAAGGCCATGTCGATCGAATGCCAGTCAAGGGTGGATTCGCGGCCTTCCGGGTAGCGAGAAATGTAGCGCGAGTGAGCCTTGTGCCTATCCAGCTGCATACCGGAGAAGAACGCGGCATTGAACAGTGTTGTCGACACCTGCGAAACACCGCCACCGTAGTCCTGCTTCATCTCTCCGCCGGAAATCACACCGGCCTTGCGGTAGCCGTTGGCCGCGGTGCGCTGTCCGAGTGCTTTGTTGAGGCTGAACTGTTCGCCCGGCTGGACGACCGTGCCGTCAACCTTGGCGGATGCGACCTTGAGGTTGGTGTCGCGGCCCGGCTGCGACGAATACGGGGTGGAGAACTTACCCATCGTCTCCATCTTCATATTCTTCGCATCATCCGTGGTAAAGGATGCTTTCTCCGCCGTCAGCGGCAGTTCTGCTGTGCGGTTCTCTGCCTTCAGCGCGGCGTCTACGGCTTTCGCCACGTCAGCGTCTTTCGCTGAGGTCCCGTCCTTGGATGGAACGACCGTCAGCTTTCCGCCGGAGAATTCAAAGCTGGCGTTCTGCGCTTTTTCGCCCACTCCCTTGTTCTCTTTGAAAAGCGAACCCTTCAGGGCTTTGCCGTCGAGCTCAAGGGCAAGTTTTGATTCGCGCGGTGTGAAAGAAGCTGCCTTCGCAATCGCCTTGGGTGAGAGTTTGAGGCTTTCGCCGGACTTTTCGCCCGTCGACTTCAGGGTCACAGGCGATGCGACAGCCGGCTCTGCAATCTCTGTTTTCGCCTTCTGCGCTTCGGCGTCCGTAATGTCCGGTTCGACGGTCTCAGCCGTCGTGTTCAGCGGCTTGCCGTCCTGTGCGGGCCACTGAGTTTCGATGGCCTCGACAATGCTGTCGGCAGTGACTTCACGGCCGTCTGCGTCTTCCGTGACTTCCGGCTTTTCACCAGAGAAAGCCAGTTCGGCGTTCTTCGGCTCCACGCTCAGGTCCTCGGCCAGCGACTTCGCCGCGGTATCGAGAGCCTTCTGGTCGTATTCGAGTGCCAGCGGTTTGTCGTGCTCGCTTCCGGACAGCGCGCGGAAAATATCGACCGGGTTGAACCGCGGGCCGATGAGCTCATCAACGGTGTCTTCGGCCGAAAAGCCCAGCGACACATCATCAGGGGAAAACTCGGCTTCCGAATCCTCACCCGCACTCAGCGCAACCGGCTCCTGGGCCCTTTCCGCAAGCCCCTCATCGAGAGCCTTCACGGCTTCGTCCCGGCTCATCGAGCCGATGTCGATGCCGGCCACGTGAGTTCCGGCGGGAACAGACCGCCCCGTCCAAAAGGCCAAGGCCGCATAGCCGATAAGAACAGCGGCCACGGCCGTCAGGGTTCCCCACAGAGCTTTTGACATATCAGTGCTTTCGGTTTGCGCGCAGACACGGCAGCGTGAACGACAGAACAGCGGCAATGATCATGGGCCCGAACAGCCAGGCCACGGACCGCAGGGTTCCGGTGACCAGAACTCCTCCGCCGGGCAGCAGGCCGGGCTGAGAGCCGATGAACGACACGAGGCTCATTGTGACAGCACAGAGCACAACTGCCGCCGTCGAACGGTTGGCCTCGGCGACGTACCACAGCACACAGCCGGCAAGGGCCAGCGCCAAAAGCAGTCCCCACGGCACGATGACAGCCTGCCCTGCGAGGTTGAAAAGCGATGCTCCCAGGTGCTGGAAAGTGCCGAGCACACCCGCCAGCAGCCCGAGGAAAACACTCGAGAACACCATCGCCACCGCCGAGGGCGGGTCTGGACGATCAGGTTCTTCGAGGAACTCGAGGATGTCCGCACCCTTGTGGCCATCGGGTGATGTGAAGTATTCGGTGTCCAGCAGCACGGTGCCGATGTTGTTCGACAGCGCATAGAAGTCACCGGCAACCTGCAGCTGAGTGGCGTGAGCCGCCATAGCCCGAGCTTTGTGCCCGCGGTGGGCGCTGATGTCCTGGCTGAGAACAACCGGGTCTTCAGCCGGGATCGTGGGCACTTTCTGGGCGGGCTCAAAGCCGGTGAGGGCAAAGCCGGGACGGTCGACGTTGAACATCTGGTCGACAGCGTCCTGCGGGGTATCGACGTAGATGACGCGCGGCCGGTGTTTGCGTTTGAGCCTCGACACTGCACGCAGTGTTGCCTCGTGAACCCGAACGTGGTCGGGGTGCCCGTATCCCCCGCCTGCCGGGTAGGTCACCACGAGGCGGGGTCGGCGATCCTCAATGACGGCGGCAATATAGGCGGCAACGTCATCGAGTTTCGCGGCACACAGTGATTCGGCCGGAGTGTCGGCGGGAACCTGCGCGTGACCGTCAGGCCCCCATTCCATGCCGGAGTCCTCAAAGCGGCGCTCCGGCAGCGTGCCGGCACCGCCGGCAGGAGTGCCGAGGAACGCCCAGTCGTCCACACCGAGGGCTTTCATGGCCTCGGCGAGTTCGCCCTCCCGGTGGGCAGCCAGCGCGTCGCGGTGGCCTTCCAGGGTGTCGTTCAGCGGACCGATCACCTCACCGCCCTCACCGCGGGTTGCGGTGACGATCGTGACGGGCACCTGGGCTTCGCGCAGTCTGACGATGGTGCCGCCGGTGAGGATCGATTCGTCGTCCGGGTGGGCGTGGACGAACAGGACTCCGGACATCAGGAGTTCCTGCGTTTGCGGGCGTTGGCGGCCTTGCGGCGCTCAGCCTGGTCAAGGATGACCTTGCGCAGGCGAATAGCGCCAGGGGTCACTTCGACGCATTCGTCTTCAGCGGCGAACTCGAGGGACTCTTCGAGTGTGAGTTTGCGCGAGGGCGCCAGGTGTTCGAAGCTGTCGGCGCTGGCTGCGCGCATGTTCGTCAGCTTCTTTTCCTTGGTGATGTTGACGTCCATGTCTTCGTTGCGGCTGTTTTCGCCGACGATCTGGCCCTCGTAGACCTCCGAGGTGGGCTCGACGATGAACGAACCGCGCTCCTGCAGGGCAATCATGGCGTACGGGGTGGCAGCACCGGCACGGTCTGCAACAAGCGAACCGGTGTTGCGGAACTCGATTTCGCCGGCCCACGGCGCGTAGCCGGCACTGATGGAGTTTGCGATACCGGCCCCGTGGGTTTCCGTGAGGAATCGCGTGCGGAAGCCGATGAGGCCGCGCGCCGGTACACGGAACTCGATGCGGACCCAGCCGGTTCCGTGGTTCGACATGGATTCCATCTGGCCCTTGCGGCTGGCCATCAGCTGGGTGACTCCGCCCAGATACTCTTCCGGCACATCGACCGTGAGCATTTCAAAGGGCTCGTGCAGGGTGCCGTCGATCGTCTTAGTGACAACCTGCGGTTTGCCGACGGTCAGTTCGAAGCCTTCGCGGCGCATCTGCTCAACGAGCACGGCCAGGGCGAGTTCACCTCGGCCCTGAACCTCCCACGCGTCGGGACGTTCCGTGGGCAGCACCTTGAGGCTGACGTTGCCGACCAGTTCCTGATCGAGGCGGTCCTTGACCATGCGCGCGGTGACTTTGGTGTTCTTTTCGCGGCCGGCCATGGGCGAGGTGTTGGTGCCGACGGTCATGGAGATCGCCGGGTCGTCGATGTGGATGGGCGGCAGGGGGCGCGGGTCGTCGAGGTCGGTGATGGTGTCGCCGATCATGACGTCCGGGATGCCCGCGATTGCGAAGATGTCGCCGGCCCCACCCTCTTCGACCGGCACGCGCTCCAGGCCGCGGGTTTCGAGCAGTTCAGTGATTTTGACCTGCTTGAGGTCGCCTTCCTTGTTGATCCAGCCGACCTGTGCTCCCTTGCGCAGCACGCCGCCGTAGATCTTCACGAGTGCCAGACGGCCCAGGAAGGGCGAGGCGTCGAGATTCGTGACGTGTGCCTGCAGCACGCCGTCGTCCGTGACGGTCGGGGCAGGGATGTTCTCCATGATGGCCGCGAACAGCGGTTCGAGGTTGGTGCCGTCGGGAACTTCGCCGTCAGCGGGCTGTTCTGCCGAAGCGATGCCCGCGCGTGCCGACGCGAAGATGGTGGGCACGTCGAGAACCGCGTCGACGTCGATGTCGGGGTCTTCTTCCGAAAGGTCGCTTGCCAGTCCCAGCAGGAGGTCCTGAGCTTCTTCGACAACACCGTCGATGCGGGCATCCGCGCGGTCGGTCTTGTTGATCAGCAGGATCACGGGGAGTTTCGCGGCGAGTGCCTTGCGGAGCACGAAGCGGGTCTGCGGCAGCGGACCTTCGGAGGCGTCAACGAGGAGCACAACTCCGTCGACCATCGACAGGCCGCGTTCGACCTCGCCGCCGAAGTCGGCGTGGCCGGGGGTGTCGATGACGTTGATGGTGACGGGCTCACCGGGTGCCGACGGGCCGTTGTAGATGATCGAGGTGTTCTTCGCCAGGATCGTGATGCCCTTTTCACGTTCCAGGTCACCGGAGTCCATCACGCGGTCCTGGACCTCGCCGTGATCGCCGAACGCGCCGCCCTGTTTGAGCATCGCGTTGACCAGCGTGGTCTTTCCGTGGTCGACGTGCGCCACGATCGCTACGTTGCGGAGGTTGTTTTTGCGTGATGTCTCAGCTGCCATCAATCCACTTTCTTCTTGGAAGATCCGGGCACACTGCGTGGGCCCAACCGACAATTATAAGTCCGCGCCCGGTGTTTCCGGGCAGTGTTCACCAGCCGCGCTCCTGCCATTCGTCCAGGTGCGGCCTTTCGGTGCCGATCGTGGTGTGCGCGCCGTGGCCCGGCAGCACGACGGTGCTGTCGGGAAGAACGTCGAAGATCCGCGTGCGCAGGTCGGCCATGAGGCTTGTGAAGTCTTCAGGGGACCAGGTTTTGCCGGGGCCTCCGGGGAACAGCGAGTCTCCGGAGATCAGCACGGTGTCATCCCCGTCGCGGATGATGAGCGCAATCGATCCGGGCGTGTGCCCGCGCAGGTGAACGATCTTAATGGCGATATCGCCGACGGTGATGATCTCTCCGTGCTTCAGGCGCTCAGTGATGACAGCACCGGACTCTTCTTCGATGGCATCGGCGTCGTACTCCCCCGCCGCAGACACAGCGCCGGTGTCCGCGAGCGCATCCGCCAGAGCCCGAACGTGGTCCCAGTGGCGGTGGGTTGTCAGAACGCGTTCAACAGGAGCATCGCCGATGAACTGTTTGATGGCCGACCAGTCGTCTGCCGCGTCGACGAGCAGTCGCGCCCCGCTGTCGCGGTGGGTGACAAGGTAGACGTTGTTTTCCATGTCCGAGACCGCGATCCAGCGGATCTCGAGGGCCGAGGTGTTGATCGTGTTCTCAGTCATGTCAGCCTCCCTGACGCATCGGCGCGCGGGCCGATAGTGTTGTTGTCTGCTCCCAGTCCATCACAGAGAGGGTGCCGTGTTCGAGTCTTCTACTGTCGCGTGGACGGTGCTGTTGATTTCCGGCGCGTTTGAGGCCATGTGGGCTGCCGCTCTGGGTGAGTCTTCCTGGTCGATGCGCAAGCGGGTCATTGTGTTCACGGTCGGCACGATTGTGTCGATGGGCGGACTGTACCTGGGCCTGACCGTGATCCCAGTCGGTGCGGGCTATGCCGCGTGGGTTGGTGTCGGTGCTGTCGCAGCTCTTGCCTATTCGGCGCTGCGGGGCCGTGAGCGGCTCACCCTGTTGCGGCTGTTCTTTGTTTTCGTCCTCATTGCCGGAATCGTGGGCCTGGGGGTGTTCTCGTGAATCGCTTAGCGCCGACCACCCGCACGGGTGCGTGGATTGTTCTGCTGATCTCAGGTGCCTGTGAGTCCCTCTGGGCGCACGCTCTGAGCAGCGGGCTGGGCAGCATCGGCTGGATTCTGCTGTTCTACGTGGGTCTGTTCGTGTCGCTTACGGGTCTGCGCATGGCGATGCGGATCATCCCGATGGGCACTGCCTACGCCATGTGGACGGGGATCGGCGCGGCAACGACCGCTGTGTGGGCGGCCGCTGCCGGTGAGCCTTTCCCCCTGCTGAAGATCGCGAGTCTGGTTCTTGTGGTGATCGGTGTGGCGGGCTTGGAGCTCACCAGCGGCCACGGACGTACTGGGGAGGGTACGGAATCTCGCGAGGATTGAGGCCGAGTTCGTGGGCGGCTCGCAGCGGCCACGACGGTTCGCGCAGGGCTGCCCGTCCGATGAGGACCGCGTCTGCCTGCCCCGTAGTGAGGATGGTCTGTGCCTGCACAGGGTCGGTGATGAGGCCGACTGCTGCCGTCGGCACGCCTGCCTCGCGGATCCTTTGTGCGAAACCGGTCTGATAGCCCGGTCCCACCGGAATGTCAGCAGGGGTGTTTCCTCCCCCGGACACGTCGACGAGGTCGCAGCCCTCTTGATGCAGAACTCGGGACAGTTCGACTGCTTCGTCAATGCCGAAGCCGCCCTCTGCCCATTCGTCGGCGGAGATGCGCACGAGCACTGGGAAGTCGTCCGGCACCCTCGAGCGCACTGCGGCAAGGATGTCGCGCAGCAGTTTCCACCTGCCGGTGCCTGCGCCGTATTCGTCGTCGCGGTTATTCGACAGCGGGCTGAGGAAGGAATGGATGAGGTAGCCGTGTGCGCCGTGGATTTCGACGGTGTCGAAGCCTGCCTCGACGGCCCTTTCTGCGGCCGCGCCGAATGCTTCGACGACGTCCCTGATCTCTTCGACACTCATAGCCGTCGGTTCGGCAAGCTCCGGGTAGGCGAGGCTGCTGGGCCCGAGTGTCGGCCAACCTCCGGTTTCCTCGGACACCGTCCCCTTTCCTTCGCCGGGGAACGGCCGATGCGTACTCGCCTTTCGGCCGGCGTGTGCAAGCTGAATGCCGATGGCAGCGCCCTGGGCGTGGACGAAGTCGACAATCGGTTTCCACGCCTGGGCTTGTTCGTCGTTCCAGATGCCGGCGTCCTGCGGTGAGATCCGCCCCTCGGGAACAACGGCGGAGGCTTCCGTGATGATCAGCCCGAACCCGCCGGCTGCACGAGCCCCGAGGTGCGTCAGGTGCCACTGGCCGGGCACGCCGTCGCGGTTTTCGCAGGAGTACTGGCACATGGGAGGCAGCCACACGCGGTTGCGCACGGTCAGTCCCCGCAGGGTCATGGGGTTGAAGAGCTGTGTCACGGGTTCCTCACAGGTGGTTGCGGAAGAACTCGCCCAGGTGATCGGCTGCGAGTTCGGGGTGTTCGACCATGAAGACGTGAGCGGCATCCGGGATGGTGACGTGCGTGCCGTTCTGTGCTGTTTCGGCCAGCTGCTCCATGGACTCCGGGGTGTTGACGACGTCCTGGGCGGCAGACATCCACAGGGTGGGCACCGCAATGTCGGCGGTGCGCTCGGAAAGGTCGTAGTCGGCGAGCGCTTCACAGCAGGCGATGTAGGCCGCTTCAGGTGTTGTCAGCAGCTGGTGGGCGGCAATGTGGCCTGCGGCAAGGTCCTCGCTGAGGAAACCGGCGGCAAACCACAGGTCGAGCGTGTCCGGCACTGCCGGAGCAATGCCGTCTGCGCGCACCCCGGCGATCCTGTCGTGCCAATCCTGGGGTTCGCCGAACTTGGCCGCTGTTGCCACCGGTGCTGCTGCGCGCACCCGGTCGGAGTGGTTGAGGGCGAGCTCCTGTGCCACCCCACCGGAGATAGAACAGCCGGCGTAGCCGAAGGTCTCCGCACCGAGCTCATCGGCAATCTGGACGACACCTCGGGCCATGGAAGCAACCGTGATGGGCTCTTCAGTCGAGAAGTCCCGACCGACATCGGTGCCGTGGCCGGGAAGCTCAGTCAAGACCACCCGGAAATCATCAGCCAGGCGGGCGGCGACGGAAGCCCACACGGATGCGTGGGTGCCCAGGGGCGGACCGAAGATAAGCGTAGGAAGGTCAGTCGATTCCGGGTTGAGAACGGAATAGGCGAGTTTCGTCATATCAACTCCAACGGTGAGTGGCCGGCTTTTCTTCCTGGGCACCTGGTTCGATCAGCCGAACGACCCGCCCGACTTTTCGAGATAGCACTGCGGACACAAGGACTCATAGGTGACGTCTGCCCCTTCGATTGCCACCTGTGAACCGGCGAACACGAAGTCACCGTCGGCTTTGCGGCCGTTGAACATGGCTTTCTTACCGCAGCGGCAGATGGTTTTGAGCTCTTCGAGGGTGTGGGCGATCTCCAGCAGTCTGCGCGATCCGGGGAATGCCTGCGTTCGGAAGTCGGTGCGCAGGCCGTAGCACATCACCGGCACGTTCTGGCCCACCGCGATCCGCATGAGTCCCTCAATCTGGGTGGGTGTGAGGAATTGGGCTTCGTCCACCAAAAGGCAGGCGACCGGCTGCACCGGCTGATCGACGTGGGTGATGAGCGCGGACGGGTCGGCGTATTCGGCGGCTTCGCGGAAAACGGTTTCAACATCGTCGTCTTCGCGCACGAGGATGTCGACGGTGCGCGAAACTCCCAGACGCGAAATGATCTTGTCCGCACCCTTCGTGTCGACGTACGGCTTGGCAAGCAGGATCCGCTGTCCGCGCTCTTCATAGTTGAACGCAGCCTGCAGCAGAGCTGTCGACTTGCCGGAGTTCATCGCTCCGTGCCGGAAATACAGTTTGGCCACCCTGTCCGTCCTTCCTACGCGACCGGAAACAGGATACCGGCACCGACGCCTGCACCCGGCTGTCGCGAGGGCGGCCGGTGTTTGGCACGCCGAGTCGATAGAATGACTTCGACAATCCCGAAGCGAGTTGGAGTGATCCTCTACTAATGGCAAAGATCATCTACACCCGCACCGACGAAGCGCCTCTGCTTGCAACGTATTCGCTCAAGCCGATCGTTGAAGCCTTTGCGCACACAGCCGGTGTCGAGGTCGAAACGCGCGACATCTCACTTGCCGGTCGAATCCTGGCGCAGTTTAACGATGTCCTCCCCGAAGACCAGCAGCACCCTGACTCCCTGGCTGAGCTCGGCGAACTGGCCAAGAAGCCCGAAGCCAACATCATCAAGCTGCCCAACATTTCGGCATCCGTTCCGCAGCTGAAGGCTGCCATTGCCGAACTGCAGGGCCAGGGCTACGACCTTCCGGAATTCCCGGAAGAGCCGAAGACCGATGAAGAGCGCGACATCCGCGAACGCTACGGCCGCGCCCTCGGTTCGGCTGTCAACCCGGTTCTGCGCGAAGGCAACTCTGACCGTCGCGCCCCGCAGGCAGTCAAGAACTTCGCGAAGGCCCACCCGCACCGGATGGGCGAATGGACGAAGGACTCCGGCACCCGCGTGGCCACCATGTCCGCTGACGACTTCCGTTCGAACGAACAGTCCGTCGTCATGGAATCCGACGACACCCTGCAGATCCGCCTGCGCGGTGAAGACGGCGAAACCACCGTCCTCAAGGACGGCCTCAAGGTGCTCAAGGACGAAGTCATCGACTCGACGTTCATGAACGTCCGTGCCCTTGAGAAGTTCCTCAAGGAGCAGATCGCCCAGGCCAAGAAGGACGGCGTTCTGTTCTCCGTCCACCTCAAGGCCACCATGATGAAGGTGTCGGACCCCGAACTGTTCGGTCACGTCGTCCGCGCTTTCTTCCCGTCGGTCTACGAAAAGTACGGCGAAGAGCTCACTGCCGCTGGCCTCACCCCGGACTACGGCCTGGCAGCCCTGCTCAACGGTCTTGACAACCTCGACCCCGAGGTCGCAAAGGGCGTGAAGGCAGAAATCGACGCCGGCTTCGAAAACGGCCCGGCACTTGCCATGGTCGACTCCTCGCGCGGCATCACCAACCTGCACGTGCCCTCGGATGTCATCGTGGACGCCTCCATGCCCGCGATGATCCGCGACGGCGGCAAGATGTGGGGTGCTGACGACGGCCAGCACGACACCCTGGCAGTCATCCCCGACTCCAGCTACGCCGGTGTATTCCAGGCCACCATCGAAGACTGCAAGGAAAACGGCACCCTCGACCCCGCCACGATGGGCACCGTGCCCAACGTGGGCCTCATGGCGCAGAAGGCCGAAGAGTACGGCAGCCACGACAAGACGTTCATCCTTGACCGTCCCGGCACGGTTGAGGTCGTCAACTCCGCAGGCGACGTCCTCATGTCCCACGAAGTGCAGACCGGTGACATCTGGCGCGCATGCCAGACCAAGGACATTCCGATCCGTGACTGGGTCAAGCTCGCTGTTACCCGCGCTCGCCTGTCGGACACCCCTGCTGTGTTCTGGCTGGATGAGGAGCGCGCACACGACCGCAACCTCATCGAAAAGGTCAACACCTACCTCAAGGACCACGACACCTCGGGTCTGGACATCCAGATCATGAGCCCGATCGAGGCTGCTAAGCACTCGCTGGCCCGCATCCGCAAGGGACAGGACACCATTTCGGTGACCGGCAACGTGCTGCGTGACTACAACACCGACCTCTTCCCGATTCTCGAACTGGGAACCTCGGCCAAGATGCTCTCAGTTGTTCCGCTGCTCGCCGGCGGCGGCCTGTTCGAAACCGGTGCCGGCGGTTCGGCACCCAAGCACGTGCAGCAGGTTCAGCAGGAAAACCACCTGCGCTGGGACTCGCTCGGCGAATTCTTCGCGATTGCCGAATCCTTCCGCCACTTCCTGCACTCGCAGGACAACCAGCGTGCGGGCGTTCTCGCTGACACCCTGGACCGTGCGACAGAGACCTTCCTCAATGAGAACCGTTCGCCTTCGCGCAAGGTCGGCGAAATCGACAACCGCGGCAGCCACTTCTACCTGACCCTGTACTGGGCGGAAGAACTGGCCAAGCAGTCTGACGATGCCGAACTCGCCAAGGCGCTGGCTCCCATTGCCGAAGCGCTGCGCGAAAACGAAGCTGTGATCGCCGAAGAGCTGCTGGCCGTGCAGGGCCAGCCGGTTGACCTCAACGGCTACTACAATCCTGCTGACGAAACGCTGACCAAGCTCATGCGTCCGTCGCAGACGTTCAACTCGATCATCGACAAGCTCGGCTGAGAACTGAGCTGACCGATACCAGCTGAGGGCCGGGAGCACGCCGCTCCCGGCCCTCGGTGTTTCACACACAGTGACATATCCAATGCCCCGAAAGGCTGACCTCAGCGTCCGCGAATGAAAGAATGGCGGCAGAGAGAAAGGATGTCCCCATGACGCAGCCCAACGGCGACTACCCCACCGTTCCCAGCGAAAACCCGGTTCCCGAGTACACCTCGCCCGACACCGTCGAACAGGTAGGCGAAACCGCACCGCAGACCGAAGCGGCACACACACCGGAAAAAGCCCAGACCCCACCACCGGAACCCAAGTCTTCCGGCGGCCTTTCGGCGGGCATTTGGGCGTCGCTGATCATCGGCGCCCTCATTCTGGTTCTGCTGCTGATCTTCATCATCCAGAACAACGAACCGACCCAGTTCTACTACTTCGGCTGGCAGTTCACCCTGCCGCTTGGCGTGTCGATTCTGCTTGCCGCAATTGCAGGCATTGTGATCGCCGGGATCTTCGGCACGGTCCGCATGTTCATTTTGGGCCGCCAGATCAAACGCGCACGCAAGCGCTGAGCGGCCGCGATACAGACCTCACTGAGGTCAGAGAAAGGACAGGATATGCACTTCATCGTCGTCAAGTTCCGCGTCAAGGATGAGTTCGTGGCCGACTGGCCGAACATTGCCCGCGAATTCACGGAAGCCACGCGCGCAGAACCCGGCAACCTGTGGTTTGACTGGTCGAAGAGCCTGGAGCGCGATGACGAATACGTGCTCGTTGAGGGCTTCGCCGATGACGAAGCCGCAGGCGCACACGTCAATTCGGACCACTTCAAGAAGATGCAGCAGGACTTCCCGCCGCACCTGAAGGAAACCCCGCTCATCGTGTCCCGCAAGGTCGAAGGCAACGACTGGGACCGCATGGGCGAAATCTCGGTCGACTGACCTTGACTGACCTCGACTGACCTCACTGCACGCAGACGGGGCCGCGGAATCTTCCGCGGCCCCGTTTCTGCTTCTGCCCTAGTTTTCCGCGCTTTCCGCGCCCGAGGTGAAGCTCACCTCGGACTGTGCCCGCACCTCGGTCCTGCGCTCGATTGTGCGGGCTACGGTGCACGTCTTCCCATGAGCGTGAGCAAGCGCGCGGTCGACCGTGCGGGCGGCACGCCGTGTGTCAGGAGAGTCGTCGAGTTCAACGGCCAGCTGGATGAGCACATCCTGAAGGTAATTTTCGTCTTCGCGCACATAGTCGGCGGAAACCTCAGCGGCAAATGACCGGGGTTCTGTGCGCCGGCTGATGACGGCGTCGGGATCAACCGAAGAGCACGCTCCGAGTGCGGCCAGAAGAAGCTCGACGGGTGTGAAGACATCCTCGCCCGTGCCGATTTCAATCTGGGCGCCCGCTGCGTTTGTCGCTCGGAAACGTCCCTGCGCTGTCCGCTGGACACTGACGTGAACTCGTTCCACTGCCTCGCCTTCCTGAAGAATAAAACCAGCCTAGTTCCCCGAAACCGTGAGACACAGCTCACCCGTGCGGGCGCCTCGTGAGCCAGACCTGAGCCGAACCGTCGGCTCTTTTGCAAAACACCCGAAACAATACGCGGGCAACGACCCTGCAGACCGTACAGTGAGAAAAACCTTTGTCTTCCCCATGTAAAGGACTCACATGCGACACCTACCGGCAACACTCGGCGCCCTCGGGGTGGCCGTTGCGGTAGCCGTGCCCGCTGCCGCGGCACCCAATGCCGACAGCAGCGCAGAACCGGCGCCGCAGGAGACCGCCAAGAACGCTCCGCAGGAAACCGACAACGACGGTCAGGAACCCAAGGTCGACACCGTCAAGCAGAAGGTTGACGCTGACAGCACGGCCCTCATCGACGCCACCGGCACAAACGATGAGAACACCGTAGTCATCTTCGGAGCGACATGGGCAGGCGACGCCCAGCCGAAGGTCGAGTACCGCTCAAAGGTGACCAACAGCCTCAAATGGTCGATGTGGCAGGAACTCGAGGCCGACCCTGACGAAGGCCCCGACGACGGCTCGAACGAGGCCAACACCCCCGGCACGGGAGCCGTCAGCGCTGCCTACAACGAAAAGATCGAAGTGCGCACCAAGGGCGCACCCGTCACCGTGACCGTCACGACCACCCCGATCACGGACGCCGACCGCACCATGTTCGGCGGCGTCAACGACGAAGGCACATTCTCCTCCCCCGACCTCAACGAACCCGCATCGTCCGCGCCGGAAGCCGACTCCACCTCGGCAGCCGGCAGCGGCCCCATCGCCGGCGGCAAACTCAACGCCAAGAAAGCCGCATCCATCGGCGGCTTCAAGTACTTCTCGCGCAAGCAGTGGGGTGCGCGGAAGGCTCGCTGCTCGACTTCGACGACCAACCGCAACACCGCGACGATCATCCACCACACGGAAGGCTCGAACAGCTACTCCAAGGAGCAGGTTCCGGGCATCCTCCGCGGTATCCAGTCCTACCACCAGGGCAGCCGTCACTGGTGCGACATCGGCTACAACATGCTCGTCGACAAGTACGGCAACATCTACGAGGGTCGCCCCAAGCTCGACAAGGCTGCCATCGGCGCCCACGCATCGAGCGTCAACCGCGGCACGTTCGGCATTTCGGTGATCGGCTCCTACAAGAAGAAGGCGCCTGAGGCAGTAATCAACTCGGTTGCCCGCATCGTCGCCTGGCAGTCCTCGAAGTGGAACTGGAAGATCGACTCCAAGGTCACCCTGACCTCGGCAGGCGGCGACACCCGCAAGTACCCCAAGGGTGCGAAGATGACCGTGCAGCGCGTGTCCAGCCACCGGGATGTCGGCAGCACCGACTGCCCCGGCGACGGTCTGTACAGCCAGCTGGGTGACATCCGCAAGAAGGCCATCGGCTTCCAGAAGGGCAAGCCTCCGGCACCGGCTGAAAAGCCCAAGAGTCCCATCCAGAAGTTCCACGAGGCCAACAAGTCCAAGACCGGCAAGCCCACGGGCAAGGAGCACGGCGGTCTGCCCGGCGGCGGCGCGTACCGAGCCTTTGAAAAGGGCGCGGTGCACCACTCACCGAAGACCGGCACCCACTTCACCCGGTTCGGCTCCGGCATCCAGAAGGCGTGGGCCGCGCAGGGCTTTGAACGCGGCGCGCTGGGCTACCCGACCGGCGAAGAATCCTGCACCATCAAGGACGGCGGCTGCTACCAGGCGTTCCAGAACGGCTCAATCCACTGGTCGCCCAAGATCGGCGCCCGCAAGCTCATGTACGACTCCGCCATCCGCAAAGAATGGGCCAAGCAGGGCTTTGAACGCGGCTCGCTCGGCTACCCCACAACGGAAGAGTTCACGTGGGGCAAGTACAAGCGTGTCAACTTCGAAGGCGGCTACCTCACCTGGACAAAGGAAGAGGGTGTGAAGCACCACAAGAAGAAGTGATCCTCTTCAGAGTTCGTCTCACCTGAGCGGGGCGGCAGTTCTGATCGAACTGCCGCCCCGCTTCTTTGTTCGGCTGCCGTGTTCGCTTCCGAGTGCTGACGAGGCGCCGCTAGAGTGAGCGGTATGACTGACCTTGCGAAGCTGGACACCGAAGGCGTTCAACGGGTGCTCGCGGTTGTGGCCCACCCGGACGACATGGAGTACGGAGCATCGGCAGCAGTTGCCAAGTGGGCGGCAGAGGGAATCGCAATTCACTATCTGCTGCTGACCGCCGGAGAAGCCGGCATCGCCTCCATCGAACCAGACCGGACCGCAGCCCTTCGCGCGGAAGAACAGCAGGCGGCCTGTGACATCGTCGGAGCTGCGTCACTGGAAATCCTTGGCTTCCCGGACGGACTGCTGGAACCCGACCACAGCGTGCGCAAGGCCATTGTCCGCAAGATCCGCGAAGTACGGCCGCAGATGGCGATCTCACTGACGTGGGAACTCGAGGTTGGGTTCGGGATCAACCACGTTGACCACCGCGCCTGCGGTATTGCTCTCATGGACGCCATTCGGGACGCCGATAACCCGTGGCTGTTCCAGGACCTGGGCCTTGAGCGTTGGAAGGTCGACCGGGCCCTGTTCTGTGCAGCGACCAAGCCCACGCACTATGTTGATGTGTCCGGCGAGCCGCTGCAGAAGGGCATCGCCTCACTGGCAGCCCACGAACAGTATCTTGCAGCGCTGCCCGACCATCCCACCCCAGAGCAGATCAACCGGGGTGTGACAGAGGAAGCCGGCAGGCGCCTCGGGATTGAGGCCGCTCTGCCAGTCCGTGAGGTGCGGCTGTGACAGCTGTTCCGTGGCAGCCGGAGTCCGAGCCGAGCGTCACCGACACCGCACTCGTGTTTGAGGGCGGAGGCATGCGGGCTGCCTTTTCTGCCGGCATTGCCATCACACTCATTCGGGCCGGCATCGACTTCCCGCACACCTTCGGGGTCAGTGCGGGCACTTCGACGACGGCAAACCTGGTGTCGCGCGACATCGATCGCGCCAGGCGCAGCTTCGTGGAGTTCTCCACCGACCCGCAGTTCGGGTCGCTGAAGACTTTTGCGCGCGGGCAAGGGCTGTTCAACGCCGAATACATCTACCAGAACACCGCCCTGCCCGATCAGGCCCTGCCGCTTGACTGGGACACCTTCTGCGCGCACCCGTCAGAAGTGTCCGTTGTGGCGTTCAATGCCGAAGACGGCACGACCGTCGAATGGCGGCGTGCTGACTTCCCCACGATGGACGACTACCTGCTGCGAGTGCGAGCATCATCGACCATGCCTATCGTCATGCCCGTCACAGACGTTGACGGCACCCTCTACGTTGACGGTGCTCTTGGTGACGGCGGCGGAATCGCTCTGCCGGCCATGCTTGATGCGGGTTTTGACCGGGGCGTATTCGTGCTGACCCAAGAACGGCGGTATCGGAAATCGCCCGCGCGGTTCAAACACAGCACCCGGCAGATCTTCCGTCGGCTGCCCGCGGTCCCCGCGGCAATGGAAACCCGCGCGGCACGCTACAACAGCATCCGCGAACAGCTGTTCGACCTCGAAGCAGAAGGCAGAGCCTTCATCATCGAACCGGACATCATGCAGATCGGCAATTCGACCCGGAACCTGTCGCAGCTGGCGGCGGCACACCGGCACGGGCTGTCCGTCGGTCGCCGCAAACTGCCCGGGCTGCGAGACTTCCTGGGGCTGTCATACGAATGAGCGTCGCTTCAGCTGCGCGCTGTCAGTTTGAGACGGCTGCCCACTGACGCCAGCAGAAGGGCCGGCGGGGTTTCCTCCCGCCGGCCCTTCCAATCAGCTGAGTGCTGACCAGTGAGCTTTACTTGAGCGCGCCCAGTGCCGCCTCGTAATCCGGTTCCTGACCGATTTCGGGAACCTGCTCGGTGTAGACGACCGAGCCTTCGGCATCCACGACGACAACCGCGCGCGACAGGAGACCCTCGAGCGGGCCTGCCGTCATCGTGACGCCGTAGTCCTCACCGAAGGAGGAGCGGAACGCCGAGGCGCTCACAACATTGTCAATGCCCTCAGCCGCGCAGAAGCGCTCCTGCGCAAACGGAAGGTCCTTCGACACGTTGAGGACAACCGTGTTGTCACGGCCGCCGGCCTTTTCATTGAAGGTGCGGACACTCGCCTGGCACACGCCGGTGTCAATGCTGGGGAAGATGTTGATGACCAGCTGCTTGCCGGCGAAGTCCTTGAGCGTCACGTCGGAAAGATCCGTGCCCACCAGAGTGAAAGCGGGAGCCTGCGCGCCCTTTTCAGGGAGGTTTCCGACGGTGGTGATGGGGTCGCCCTGGAAAGTGATGTCTGCCATGAGAATTCCTTTCGTAGATTGGCCTGCCCTGCGGTGTTAAACCACCGGACCGGAGGTCACTGCTGCGCTTTTTCGCGTACCTGACGCTGAATGCGGGCCAACATGCCCGACATTCCGTTCAGCCGCAGCGGACTGACCTGCTTTTCAATGTTGAGCTTAAGCGGGAAATCTGCGGGAACGTCGAGGACTGTCTGCACGGTTGCTCCATCCAGACCCTCATTCAGGATCCCCGCGAAGCCGCGCGTGGTCGGAGCTTCCGCAGGTGCCGAAAAGAACAGGTGCACCGTGCTGTCCGGCTGGGTGCCGTCGACCTCCACGCGGATGAAGATCGGCGACTGGCATTCCGGAACGGGCTCAAGCAGCTTTGGATCGTCCTTCAGCCGCTGTGGAAGGTCCGGCAGTTCGTCGCTGAATTCCAGCAGCAGTTCCAGCCGCTGGCTTTCCTCCATAGCGCCGAAGTCGTCGGCGATTTCCTGCAGTGCCTGCGGAATAGTCACTTCTGCGGAGCCTCTCCCGGCTGGTCTCCCTGGGCGATCGGCACGCGCATGGCGTTGCCCCATTCGGTCCAGGAACCGTCGTAGTTCTTCACGTTCTCAAAGCCCAGAAGGTAGGACAGCACGAACCACGTGTGGCTGGAGCGTTCACCGATCCGGCAGTAGGCGTAGGCAACGTCGGTCTTGCCCAGGCCGAGGTCGTCAATGTAGATCTTGCGCAGCTGATCAGCCGATTTGAACGTGCCGTCCTCATTGGCCGCGGTTGCCCACGGCACCGAGTGAGCGGTGGGAATGTGTCCGCCGCGCAGAGCGCCCTCTTCCGGGTAGTCCGGCATGTGGGTGCGCTCACCGGTGTATTCCTGCGGGCTGCGCACGTCGATCAGCGGGATCTGGCCGATGGCTTCCAGCACTTCGGGCAGGAGCGCGCGGATAGGCGCGTCGTTGCGTTCGACCACCGGGTAGTCGGTGCGTTCACGCTGCGGCTTTTCGCGCGTCATTTCGCGGCCTTCGGCTTCCCACTTGGCGCGGCCGCCGTCCATGAGCCGAACGTCATCGTGGCCGAACAGTTTGAACACCCACATGGCGAATGCAGCCCACCAGTTGGACTTGTCGCCGTAGACGACGATCGTGTCGTCGCGGCTGATGCCCTTGGCGCTCATCATTTCGGCGAATTCGGGGCCCTGCACGTAGTCGCGGACCACCTGGTCGTTCAGTTCGGTGTGCCAGTCGATTTTGACCGCGCCGGGAATGTGGCCGGTTTCGTAGAGCAGAACGTCTTCGTCAGATTCGACGATGACAACACCGGGGGTGTTGAGGTTCTCAGCCACCCACGCGGTGGAGACGAGAGCTTCCGGGTGCGCGTAGTCGGCGAACTTCGGATCGGTTGTGTCAGGTGAAACGGTCACTGGGCCTCCGTGCTGCGTAGGCAATAGGTAATGTTTTTCTAGCCTAATGGACGTGTGTGCCGCCGAAGCAATTGAGGACTACCTCACTTGTCGGCGGTCTGCTTAAGGAAACCGCGAAGCACCGCCAAGAATTCCTCAGGTTTTTCTGAGTGCACCCAGTGACCTGCGTCTTTGACCATGACTTTGTGTGCGCGTGGGAAGAGAGCACGCATGGGTTCGTCGTGTTCGTCCTTGATGTAGTTTGACTTCGCTCCGCCCATCCACAGGACTGGACCGTCATAGGTGGTTTCGAACTCGGGGAACGCGTTGATGTCGCCCACCGCGTTGTTGAGCATGGCCACGTTGGCTTGGAATTCAAAGCCGCTGTCGGACCGGCGCAGGTTCTGCAGGAGGAAGCCGCGCACGGTGGGGTCTGATACGCCGGCTTCTTCGAGTTCGGCGTCAGCCTGGCTGCGGCTTGAGAGCGCTTCGAGGTCAAGACCGGCGAGCGCGCTCAGAAGCGGCACGAAGTTGGAGTCCTTCGAGCTGACCGGCGACATGTCTTCGACAATGAGTGCCGTGAACAGCTGGGGTTTGCGCAAAGCGGCGACCATAGCGGTCTTCGCACCCATCGAATGGCCCAGCAGCACGACGTAGTCTTCGCCGGTTTCTGGCAGGACCACGTTTTCTATGAACTCGATGACGGCCTGGCCCATGTCTTCGTAGTCGAAGTCTTCGGTCCACGGGGAGCTTCCGTGGTTGGGCAAGTCCACGAGGAAGCACCGGTACTCGTCTTCCAGCGCTTTTGCTGCGGAGAGAAAATTGCGCCCCCGGCCCATCAGGCCGTGGAGGAAGACGACTGCCGGTCCGGTCGTGCCGTAGGCGGTATAGGACAACTGCATGGGGCCTCCCTAAACTGGTTCGGTGCTTGATCTTAGTCTGCTGCGCTGCCCGGTCTGTCAGGGGAAGCTGCATGCCGTCGGTGAGCCTGACCGCGTGCGGGCTGTTGAATGCGGAGAGCGGCACAACTTTGCGCGGGCCAGGAAGGGCTATCTTTCACTGCTGTCAGGCCCGAAGGCTCGCAGCGGTGACACTGCCGATATGGTCGCTGCTCGCCGCAGCTTCCTGGACTCAGGTCTGTATTCGCAGCTGGCCGCTGACGTCGCCCGCTGCGCAGTCGAAGAGACACAGTCCGGGTCCGCTCTCGCGGCACCCGCTGCCGAGGTGCCCGCCGCCGAGGAGCCCGCTGACCAGCTGGCAGCCGGCGAGGTGGAGACCGGCTCCCCCGCTCCCCTCACCGTGCTCGATGCCGGCTGCGGGACCGGCTACTACTGTGCCGCAGTGCTGAGCGCCTGTGCTGAAGCGGGTGTGGCTGCGCGGGCCTACGCTTTTGATTCAGCTCCCGCGGCAGCAGCTGCGGCTGCAAAAGCCCACCCGGGGATCACTGCTTTTACATGGGATGTCTACCGACCCTTGCCTCTTGAGGACAGCAGCGTTGATGTGATTCTCAGCGTGTTCTCCCCCAGGGTGCCCGCTGAATTCCACCGGGTGCTCAAACCCGGCGGTGCGCTCATCACCGCCCGTCCCACACAGAGGCATTTGGCAGCGCTGCTGCAGTCTCACGACGGGACCGTGAGCATCGATGAGCACAAAGAAAGCCGACTCCAGCGGTCACTCGAACCGTTCTTTGCAGAAGGTGAGCGGCGCCTCGTGAACCATCCCCTGCATTTGAGCGCCCGTCAGGCGCGCGAACTGATCGGCATGACGCCCTCGGCCCGGCACATTGACCCGCATGTTTTCACGGACGATGTGACGGCTGAGTTCTCCGTCGTCGTGTCCCCGTGGCACCGTCGATCAGGCGGCCAGGCCGACCGTTAGACTACGGGGCGTGACTGATGATCTTTCCCGCCTGAGCTCTTTTATTCGCGTCATCCCGGACTACCCGTCCGAGGGCATCCAGTTCCAGGACATCACGCCGCTGCTGGCTGATGCCTGGGCTCTGCGACGCGCAGCCGAGCTCATGGTCGAACCGTTTGCCGGTCAGTTCGATGTTGTCGCCGGGATCGAAGCGCGCGGATTCATCTTCGCCGGTGTTGCTGCGGCTCTGGCCGGGACGGGCTTCGTCCCGCTGCGCAAGGCCGGTAAGCTGCCAGTCCCCGCTGCACGAGTTGACTACGACCTCGAATACGGTTCAGCGGCAATCGAAGCGAGCGACCAGCTGGCACCTGGCGTGCGGGTGCTTCTCATTGACGACATCCTCGCCACCGGAGGCACACTTGCCGCGGGCCTGGAGCTCATCAACACACTCGGCGCGAAGACCGTCGGAACGTCCGTCCTGCTGGAGCTTGAGGGCCTTAACGGCCGCGAGCGCGTCCCGAACGTGCACTCTCTTTTCGCGGTGTGAGCTGCGGTTTCCCCGCCAGATTTGCGCTTTAATGCAGATTCACGCGTAGATGCGGCGCATTAGCGCGCAAACCTGCATTAAAGCGTGAATCTGCGTTGGGACGACACGCTGTCCGAAGCGCAGAACTGCGTCAGCGCGTGAATGCCGCGGTCAGCGCGCCGCGTCAAACAGTCGTCGGCGAATCCAGCTGAGCGCGGAAGGCGCGCTCGGCCTGCTCGCCGAAGGGCACAAGCACTACGCGGGTGACAACGTCGCCCACTTCGTCGGCCGTTTCCCTGACGGTTTCGACAGCAATGCGGGCCGCGTCGTCCATTGGCCAGCCGTACACGCCTGCCGAAATCGCTGGGAACGCGACACTGTGCGCGCCGATCCGCTTGGCCTCACGCAGGGATTCCCGGTAGGCCGAAGCCAGCGTTGCCGACCGGTCTTCTGTCTTGGCATACACCGGCCCGACGGTGTGAATGACCCAGCGGGCGGGCAGCTCTCCCGCGGTGGTCGCGGCAGCTTGGCCTGCCGGCAGTCCGTCGGGGTATGCGCTTTCACGCAGCTGTTTGCACTCGGCCAGAATTGCAGGTCCGCCAGCGCGGTGGATCGCCCCGTCGACGCCTCCCCCACCCATGAGCGTGGAGTTTGCCGCATTCACGATCGCGTCGACATTCTGCTGTGTGATGTCACCGGGTTCAATGCACAGTTCCATGGTTGCTGCTCCTCTGTTCAGGCCAGGAGATCCGGCTATTGGGCGTTGTCCTGCAGCCAGTGGGCAAGCACTGGCACGTGGGAGTGTTCGATGTCTTTCGCGGCTGTCAGCAAAGTGACGTGCGGCCTGTGGGAGAGCCTTTCGGCTAGGTCTGCCGCATCGGCATTGTCATCAAGTTCGGCTCGGTAGCGGCTCTGAAACTCTGACCAGCGGCCTTCGCGGTCATCGTGGAACCATGATCGAAGCTCGGGCGTGGGAGCGGCGTCTTTGGCCCATTCGTCAATGTCGAGGGCTTCCTTTTTGATTCCCCGCGGCCACATGCGGTCGACCAGCACGCGAGTGCCCTTAGTCTCCGGCGCCTCCCCGTATGTGCGGCGGAAAGTCCACTTCGAGCTCAGCTCTGCCATTGAAGCTCCTTTCTCGGTGGATTGGCACTCCCAGTGTCTCGCTTCAACTGCCCCGACGGGAAGCACCCCCACCATTACCTCAGGCCAGAATCACGCTTAAATGCAGATTCACGCGTTAATGCAGCGCATTAAAGCGCAAAGCTGCATTAACGCGTAAGTCTGCATTCAGGCGGCACACCCAGCAAAGCACACATCGACGACTGACCGGCGCACCCAACACCACAAACCAGCTGGCAGAAAACAGAACAAAAGAACGAGGCGGAAGTCGCC
>NZ_KV789364.1:121773-124129 GCF_001807555.1 Brevibacterium sp. HMSC08F02
GTTTGTGGGCTGAGCCGACTCAGACAGCTGCCGCGCATCCGTTCCCAGGCCAAAATCACGCTCTAATGCAGATTCACGCGTTAATGCAGCGCATTACAGCGCAAAGCTGCATTAACGCGTGAGTCTGGTTAGAAAGGAAACCTCAGCGTTTCCTGGAGCGCTTATTCATGCGCTTGGCGCGTTTGCGAGCTTCCTTTTCGATCTTGGCACGTTCACGGCGCTGTTCCTTCGTCATGAAGTCAAGCTGGCCGTGCGGATCGAGGTATTCGCCGGTTTCGTAGTCGTACGGCACCGGGTTGCCCTCAGAGTCTGTGCGCTGATACCAGTCGGTCGCTTCTTCCGATGTGGAATCGAAACCGTAGCCCGCAGAGTACTCAGAGTTCGGTTCGGTCTGTTCGACCTTGACGGCGAAGTTGTCGCCGTAGTTCTCCAGACCGTAGCGAACGGCGTTGTCGAGGACCTTGCGCTGGTAGTTCTGCCGGTACGTGCGCGGGTCACTGCGCAGCGCCTTCCACAGCCCCACGCACATGAGCACGATGATGACCGAGAACGGCAGGGCCGTGATGACAATGAGGTTCTGCAGGCCCTGCAGGGCGTCGTCTCCGCCGGTCAGCAGAATCACAACGGCGATGCCGGCCATGCACAGCGACCAGAACACGGTCACGCCGCGGCGAGGGAAGGGATTGCCTTTCTGTGCCAGCTGCGAGTTGACCAGTGAAGCCGAATCTGCAGTCGTGATGAAGAAGATGGCCAGCATGAACATGAGAAGCGGAGCGACGATCTGTCCGCCGGGCAGGTGGTCGAGCACAATGAAGATGGTCTCTTCCGGTGCCGGCATTTCGCCGGTGCCGCCGGTGATTGCACCTGCCGTGTGCTCAAGGTAGATCGCGGTGCCGCCCAGAATGGTGAAGGCCAGCACGATGATCGACGACGGGATGAGCAGTACACCCATGACGAACTGACGGATGGTGCGTCCACGCGAGATCTTCGCGGTGAAGATGCCGACGAACGGCGACCAGCTGACCCACCATGCCCAGTAGAAGATCGTCCAGTCGGTGAGGAACGCCTCCGCGTCCTCTCCCTCGGACATGTTGCGCGCCAACATTGTCGGCAGTTCACCCACGTAGTCGATGACGACGCCGGGTACGACGTTGAGCAGGAACGCCGTCGGGCCGAGGATCAGGAAGAAGAACGCCAAACCGACCGACAGCCACATGTTGGTATTCGACAGAATGCGGATGCCCTTCGAAACACCCGAAACGGCCGAGATGATGGTGCCGATTGTCAGCACCATGATGATGAGGATGGCAATCGTGTTGCCGGCGGTGTTCCAACCGGTGACCACCTGGGCACCCCGGGCAATCTGCAGAGCACCGATGCCCAGTGAGGCGGCGGTTCCGAACAGGGTGGCGATGATGGCCAGGCCGTCGATGATCCGCGAGCCCAACGTATTCGAATCACCCGTGATGAAGCTGAGGATTGACGACATGAGCGGCACGCGCCCGCGGCGGAACGAAAAGTAGGCGACTGACAGACCCACGATGGCGTAAATAGCCCAGGCGTTGAGACCCCAGTGCAGCGCGGTCTGCACGAGTCCGCCGACGATGGCGGGATCGGTTCCGCCCTCATAGGCGTTGGGCCGCGGCTCAAGGTAGTGCAGCAGCGGTTCGTAGGGGCCGAAGAAGATCAGCGCAATGCCGATTCCCGCCGCGAACAGCATCGCCGCCCACGAACCGGTGGAGAACTCGGGTTTTTCACCGTCGAGCCCCAGTGGGATGCGGCCGGCCCGGCTGAAAGCCAAAACCAAAAGGAAGATGAGCAGGCCCGCGGCAATCACCGTGAAGATCCAGCCGAGGTTCTGCATCGTCCACGTGAGCATCGCACCGGAAACGCTGTTCACAACCTCCGGCTGGGCAATGCCCCAGGCCACGAAGGACACGATGAGCGCACCGACGACCACGAGGATCGGCTTGTCAACGCCGTAGCGAACACGCTGGTCTTCAATCGACACGCCCGGCACGAGCGCCGGATGAACCCCGTGAGGGTATTTGGGCGGCTGAAAGATCTTCTTACCGGCGCGCAGGGTCTTATCCAGTTTGCCCTGGGGTGTCGCCGGCGGAGTGCTTTTCTCTTCCGCAGGTGTCTGAGGCTTTTCGTTCATATCTGTATACCTTAGGAATCCCCCGACCTATTGCAAGATCATCGCTTTTCGGGGAGGAAAACAGAACAAAAGAACGAGGCGGAAGTCGCCTTCCGCCTCGTGCCTTGAGTTTGTGGGCTGTGTCGGCTCAGACAGCTGCCGCGCACCCGTTCCCAGGCTGGAATCACGCTCTAATGCAGATTCACGCGTTAATGC
>NZ_KV789364.1:124149-172682 GCF_001807555.1 Brevibacterium sp. HMSC08F02
TAATGCAGCGCATTAAAGCGCAAAGCTGCATTAAAGCGTGAGTCTGCGTTCAGGCGGCGCAGCGAGCGAAGCGCACATCGACGACTGACCGGCGCACCCCACAACACAAACGCGCAAGAGGAAATGAAAACAAAAGCACGAGGCGGAAATCGCCTTCCGCCTCGTGCCTTTGGTTTGTGGGCTGAGCCGACTCAGACAGCTGCCGCTGTCTGGCGGGCCCGGTTGTAGTTGAGGAGACCGCGCACCCAGGGTGCGTAGTCTTCGCGCGGGGTCTTTTCGGCAAAGACGTCCAGCTGCGCGTCATAGGAAAAGCTGTCGTTGAGAACAGCCAGGCGAATGAACTCTTCGCAGGCGCTCTCCGGGATGCCGAAATCTTCGGCGAACTGCTCAGAAGTGAGCGTTACGGGCGTGGTTTCGGTGAACGGGCGGATGTTTACATCTGTCTTCATCACCCCTCTATTGAAGCAAACAGCTTCAGCGAGCGTCCCAGCACCCCCGCTTTTGGGGCTGACATCCGCCCCGGCGCGGTCCTAGGCTGGGGGCATGAGTGAGAACACGCAGATGCAGTACAACCGTCTGGGCCGCGCGGGCCTCAAAGTGAGCGAACTGTCGTTCGGTTCGTGGGTCACGTTCGGCGATTCCATTGACACCGGTCTTGCCAAGGAGTGCATGCAGACCGCTGCCGAAGCCGGTGTCAACTTCTTCGACAACGCCGAGGTCTACGCCGGCGGGAAGTCCGAAGAGATCATGGGACAGGCCATTGAAGAGCTCGGCTGGAAGCGCAATTCCTATGTCATTTCGACCAAGCTGTTCTGGGGAATTGAGGACAACGTCAACCTCAAGAACACCCTCAACCGCAAGTACCTGATGCAGGGAATCGACGGTTCGCTTGAGCGTTTGGGCCTCGACTTCGTTGACCTCGTGTTCTGCCACCGTCCGGACCCGGACACCACGCTGGAGGAAACCGTGTGGGCGATGAGCGACATCGTCTCCAGCGGCAAGGCCCTGTACTGGGGAACCTCCGAATGGTCAGCCGAGGAGATCCGCGGCGCCTATGAGATCGCGGAGCGGCACCACCTGCACAAGCCGTATATGGAACAGCCGCAGTACAACCTGCTCAACCGCACCCGCGTGGAAGACGAATACGCGCGCCTTTACGAGGACATCGGCCTGGGTCTGACCACGTGGAGTCCGTTGGCCGGCGGGATCCTCACCGGCAAGTACCTCGACGGCGTCCCCGAAGGTTCACGTGCGACGGCAAAGGGCCACGGCCACTTGGCGGAGGAATCCACCAAACCGGAAACCGCTGACCGTGTGTGCCGCGTGGTCGACATGGCCCGCGACCTCGACGTGACTCCAGCACAGCTGTCGCTTGCGTGGCTGCTGAAGAACCCACACGTGTCGACGGTCATCACAGGCGCAAGCTCAGTTGCTCAGGTCAAGGACAACATGGGTGCGCTGATTGCCAAGGAGCGTTTGGACGACGGCCTCAAGGCCCAGCTGGACGAGATCTTCAGCTGACGACCCGCGTATCGAATCCCTGACTGAATCCACACGCGGGGCGGGCGGCACATACAGCCGCTCGCCCCGCTGTTTTCTGGGCCTTGGCACTCAAACGCTAGAAGCGTTTATGCCCCCGGTGCAGGGTCCATTTGCCAGCGAATCAGCGGCTCCGCTTGGGCCTTCAGCGCTGGCTGGTAGGCGGCTTCACCGGCGGCGTGGACTTTGATGAACGCCGTAATGCGCGAAAGGATGAGCGGGTCGTCGATGATTCCGCTGTTATGTCGACCGGCAATCCGTGTGAGCATTGCCCGCTGCCGCGACTTCTTCATGCTGGTGTAGATGGGTCGGGCGTGTTCGCTCATGGGCGCGACCGTGTCGTTGCTGCCGCCCACAATGAGCACCGGTGATGTGACTTTGCTGAAGCCGCGCTGTGCCCAGGGGTTGAGGGCAACAACAGCGGACACGTTTTCGCGCTCCGCAGCGGTAAGCGCCCCTCCGCCGCCCATGGAGTAGCCGACCAGCGCGGTTTTCGCCGGGTCGATGACGCTTGCCCATTCACCGCGACCGCGGACGTCATCGAGTGCCGCGAGCATCTGCTTGGCCCGGTACTCCGGAAATGCCTTCGGTTCGATTGATCCTGCGGCCAGAACAGCGCAGCCGTGGGTGGCGAGTCGCTTGGCGATCGTGTGCATTTCCTCGGCTTTGCCCGTATAGCCGGGGAATGTGACGACAACGGGGCAGCGCGCCTGCGGTTCGCGCGGCCAGAACAGGGTTGCGGCACCGTAGCCGGGGGTTCTGACCAGGCGCGACTGGAGGAGTTTGTGGGGTCCGGGAAGGCGGACGTCAGCGGCTGAAGCACTGACCGCACCGTACTGGGTGCGGGCCGCGGGCATGACGGTCAGAGCGGCGGCTGCGAGGCTGCCGAGCGCAAATGATCGTCGACTGACGAACCTGCCTGACATGGCACTCCTGGAATGTGGGGAAGACTCATTCAATGTACCGCCGCACAGCCCGTTTTCGGCTCAGGTGCCGACCGCGTGTTGGCTCCCCAGCGGTGCTGGGAGGCTCAGGACTGACGAGGTGCCGCCGGCTTCCGCACGGACCGCACCTTTTCGATGAAGGTCCGGATGAGGGCGTGGTCCTTCACTCCCCGACTGAATTCCACACCGGATGACACGTCGACGCCGATTGCCCCCGAGGATTCGGCGGCCTGGGCGACGTTGTCGGGGTTGAGGCCGCCGGCGAGGACAAACGGTCCTCGGTCGCGTTCGTGCAGCTGGGTTTGGTCCCACCGCTGACCTGCGCCCGGCGCGGGAGCATCAAGCAGCAGGAGGTCGTCGCCGAATGCGCCGGCGTGGGCTTCAGGGTCGTGGGCCAGAGACACAGCACGCCATAGCTTCAAGCCCGGTGCCGCAGCACGTGCAGCGGTGAAATCGGAGTGCTCGTAGTGGCCGTGCAGCTGCAGGGCATCAGCACCGATCCGCTGAGCCATGGAAGCAGCATCAGCCGCGTCCATGTCGAAGACCACAAGAACCGCGAGCGCTGACCCCGCCTCGTGAATCCAGGTGACAAGCTGTTCCGCGGCGTCTGCGTCGACGTGCCGCGGCGATGGCTCGTAGTGCATGATGCCCAGCGCGTCAGCGCCTGCATCGACGGCAGCCCGCACGTCGTCGCGCGTTCGGACACCGCATACTTTGACGAAAAGAGAGTCAGTCACTGTACTCAGCCTGCGCTTTCGTGTTCACCGTCAACGTAGAACCAGCGGCCGGCCCGGACAGCAAAAGACGAGCGCTCCCGCATGGTGCCGGTCTCGCCGCCAACACGATAGTGAGCCGCGAACTCGACGACCCCAGTCGTATCGCCCACTCCCCCATCGACCGTGTCGAGGATGTCAAGAGAAGTCCACTCCACCTCGGCATCCGGCTGTGTATCAGCCGGTCGCGTACGGGGATGCCACGTGCGGAACAGATAATCGGCGTTGCCTAAGGCAAAAGCCGTAAACCGCGAGCGCATGAGCGCCTCAGCTGTGTCGGCTGTGCGTGTGCCTTCCAGCAGCGGCAGGCAGCAGTCGCCCAGGCCGGCACCGGAAGGAAGGCCGCCGCAGGGGCACGTGTCAGAGGCTCTGCGGGGAATCATCAGGTCGCTTCGATGATGCGGTCGTTTTCGTCCTGCCCGGAGCCCTCCGCGGGACGGCCGCCGATCTTGTCGACGATCATGGCAATCGCGCCATCACCGGTGACGTTGGCGGCCGTGCCGAAGCTGTCGAGCGCAATGTAGGCGGCGAACATGAGGCCCACTTCCACCTCGCCAAAGCCGAGCATCTGCGTGAGCAGACCGGCCGCGGCGGCAATTGCGCCGCCGGGAACACCCGGTGCGGCAATCATCATGACGCCGAGCATGAGGATGAACGGCAGGTACGTCAGGAACGATGTGTCACCGCCGGTGATCATGAGGACGGCCATCGAGAAGCACGTGATCTTGATCATCGAACCCGACAGGTGGACGGTGGCACACAGGGGAACAACGAAGCCGGCCACGGTGTCGGATACGCCGTTTTTCTTGGCTGAGCGCAGGGTGACCGGGATCGTCGCGGCAGACGATGCCGTGCCAAGTGCGGTGAAGTAGGCATCGCGCATGTTCCACAGCGACTTCACGGGGTTGCGTCCGGCAATTGCTCCGGCCGCCGTGTACTGGATGAGCAACATGAAGAGGGTCAGCGCGAACGACACTATGACCACCAGCAGGAACTTCTGCACGACGATGACAGCCGCACCGCTGTGGGCAAGCTCTGCAAAGATCCCGAAGATGAACAGCGGCAGAGCTGGCACGATGACGTTGCGGATGAGGCTTTCGACAATTGAGCGGAACTCGATGGCTCCTCGGAAAAGAACACGGCTGCGGAACGCCGTCAGGCCCGCGCCGATGATGATGGCCAGAACGAGGGCGCTCATGACGCCGATGACGGGCTCCAGCACGATTTCGGTAGCCACGTCGGCCGCGGCCAGCGGGTCGTCGGGGTCAATCTCAGTGGCCTCGCTGACCACGGTGAAGAACGGGGCGAAGCCCTCGCCCTCCGCATCGGCGATGCCCTTGATGTCGGTGCCCTCAAGTGAGGAGCGGAACAGCCAGCTGGAGGTGAAATAGGCCAGCAGACCCGCAAGCAGGGTCGAGGTGTAGGAGATGCCCGCGGTCACGCCCAGCTGTTTGCCTCCCCCTTTGCCGAGTTCTGCAATTGCCGGTGCGACAAGACCGAAGATGATGAGCGGCACAACGAACGACAGCAGACCGGAGAACACGGAATTGTAGGTGGCGAAAACTCCGCCGAGCCAGGCCGGCAGGATCGGGCCGACGAGGATTCCGAGGACGATCGCGATGACGATCCACACCAGAAGCGGGAGTGAACGGATCAGCTTCATGAGTTGTTGTGCTTTCTGCGGTGAACAAAGAATGGCATTAAGGGAATACACAGGATTCTAGGGAAGCCCGGGGATGCCCGTGCACGCGGCGCACGAATAGGGGCCTTCGGTTCACTCCGGAGAGTGGACCGAACGCCCCTGTGCCGCCGAGGTGCCGTGCGGCTTTACGGCCTGTGAGCTCAGGTGTCGCTGGATTCGTCTTCTTCTGCGACCCGTTCAGCCTTTTCGACCATTTCGTCGTGTGTCATGCCGCGCTGGCCGGGCTGACGGCGCTCAGCCAGTGCCTTGTCCGTCGGCGACTGCGGCATAACGCGGGTGCCGACGGTGCCGGGCTGCTGGCGGCCGTGAATCGATGCACCAGCGGTTTCTGGCATGAACCATGTGGCCACCAGACCGATGACGCAGGCGAGGATCATGTAGTACGCCGGGAACAGGAGGTCGCCTGTTGCTTTGACGCCGGCTTCGTTGATCAGTCCGGCAGTGCCGCCGAGAGCCGACACGGACAGGTTGTAGGTGACCGAGAAGCCCAGCAGGCGCACGTGTGCGGGGAACATCGCCGGGAAAGTCGCCGAAATCGTCGCGAGCATCGGCACGTAGGCGATGCCGAGCACTGCGAAGCCCACGAGGGCAAAGCCGAAGCCGAGCGACATCATCTTGAACATGGGGATCGCGAGAACACCCACGGCGATCGTGGTGAAGAACCACAGCGGCCGACGACCGAACTTATCGGAAGCCGCACCGAAGATCGGCATGAACAGCACGATGAACAGCTCGCCGACGAGGATCACGATGAGCGAGGTCTGCGAATCCATGCCGATCTGCGCTTCGAAGTAGGACGGCATGTAGGTCAGCAGCGTGTAATTGACCATGTTGACGGTTGCGACCAGCGCAAACAGGATGATGACGTCGCGGCGGTACTCCTTGAACACCGCGCGGAAGCGGTCCATTGTCGAGGTGTCGTCCTCTTCCGGGTCTTCCTGGATTTCATTGAACACCGGGGTGTCTTCAAGCTTCGAGCGCAGGTACCAGCCGATGAAGCCCATGGGAAGTGCGATGAGGAACGGGATCCTCCAGCCGAAGGAGTCCATCTGCTCAGGGGTCACGGTGAACTGGATGATGAGCATGAGTGCCGCACCGATGACGTAGCCGGTCAGCGAGCTCGCCTCGAGGAACGAACCGAAGAAGCCGCGGCGACGGTTGGGCGCGTACTCAGCCATGTAGGTGGCGGCACCGCCGTACTCACCGCCGGTGGAAAAGCCCTGCACCAGGCGCAGGACAATGAGCAAAATGGGTGCCCAGATGCCGATCGTCTGATAGGTCGGCAGCAGTCCGATGAGGGTTGTTGCCCCGGCCATGAGCAGGATTGTGGCGGCCAGCACGCCCTTGCGGCCGATCTTGTCGCCCATGGGACCCCAGAAGAACCCACCCAGGGGTCTCGCCAAGAAGGAAATGGCGTACGTCGCCATGGTGGCCATGATCTGGTACTCGCCGAGTGCATCGAAGAAGTGATGGGCGATATACGTTGCGGCGATCGCGTAGACGCCGTAGTCGTACCACTCGGTCATATTGCCGATGGCCGATGCAGCTGTTGCCCGGCGGACAACTTTCGGATCAGCCGCGTGGTCTTCGGCTTCGCGTGCGTAGTCTGATGCGAGCAATTCTTCTGAGCTGCTGTCAGAACTCATACAAACCTTCCTGTTTCGAGACATCAATCACTGTAACGAAGAGCAGTGAGGATGGCTAAAACAGGAAAACCTACATGGCCGGCAGGCGCAGTGTGACGGTTGAGCCCTGGCCGTACCAGGACTGCAGCGAAGCGGTGCCGCCGTGGCGTTCGATGATGGCGCGGACCATCGGCAAGCCGAGCCCGCTGCCCTCAGTGCCGCGGACTTCGCGTGAACGGCCGAGCTCTTCCCACACGGTTTCGATCTCATCCGGCGCTATTCCGCGGCCGGTATCGGCGCACTCGATGACAACCCAACCACTCTCTTCGCGGCCGCGAACCTCAATGTGCGCTCCCGGCGGCGAGTACTTCACCGCGTTGCTCAGCACATTCGACACGGCCAAGAACAGCAGGTCTGAGTCACCCCGAACGTGCGGCAGGGGGCGCGGTGCCTGGGGCAGCGACACTTGGAACCTGCGTTCCCGGGCCCCCGGAATTTCAAGAACCGTCTGCACCGCCTCGTGAACGAGAGCGCCGATGTTGACCGCGGAGGGTTCGAGTTCAGCGTGTTCGACTTCGCTGATCTTGCGCAGGTTGCTGAGCAGACTGCTCAGACGCACGGCCTGAGCATCGATGCTGTCGCGCTGCCGCTGGGACGGTTCGTCGGCCAGGGCTGCACGAATGCCCTGAATGGGGTTCTTCAGTTCGTGGTCCAGACGGGCCAGCAGGCGCTGGCGGCGGCGAGTCTGCTCATCGCGCACCTGCGCTGAGGCCTTGACGGCACCGCGCCTGGCAAGGACGACAGCGGCGAAACCAGCCGCGAACAGGCCAGACAGCAGCAGGCCGAAAACGAGGGGCGCCCACGCTACCCGGGCCGTGATGACCGCTTGGGTTCGTGAGTCGACGAACAGCCACCCCACCGTCACGATCAGCCCGATGAGCAGGGGCGCAAGCAGCGCAGAGGCGATGACCAGCGGCGTGCGCTGCTGTTTCTGTTCGCTCATCCGCGATCCACTGCTCCAAGAAATCGATATCCTGCACCCGACACCGTCTCAATGTAAGCGGGATCGCTCGAATCGTCACCCAATTCCCTGCGGATTTCGGCAATTCTGTGATCAACCGCGCGTGTGGTCACAATCGCCTCGAAACCCCACACGGTTTCCAGCAGACGCTGGCGAGAGAACACCTCGTCGGGGTGGCTCATAAGGAATTCCAGAAGAGCAAAGGCCCGCGGTGTCAGCTGCCGTTCGCTTCCGTCGACAAAAAGTCTCCGGGCAGGCCGGTCCAGACGCAGCTCGCCCGATACAAGAGCTTGGGCTGCGCTCAGCGGCGTCTGGCCCCGCTGCGTGCGGCGCAGAACGGCACGGACGCGCGCCATGAGCTCAACCGGGTCAAACGGCTTGGTCATGTAATCATCCGCACCGTCATCAAGGGCGGCTGCCCGTTCGAAGGTCTCCCCCACCTCGGTCAAGAGGATGACGGGCAGCCATTCGTCGTCAGCCCTGATGCGGCGCAGGACCTCGCGGCCGTCGAGATTCGGCATGAGCACATCAAGGATGACCAGGTCCGGGCGGCGGGCCTCGATGGCCCGCAGCGCCTCGACACCGTCAGCTGCGGTTTCAGTGTCGAGGCCGCTGCGGCGCAGCACGGGGGCCAAGTGCTCGCGGATCGTGGAGTCATCATCGACGAGCAGCACATGCGGTCGTGTCTGGGCGGACATTGTGTTCCTTCGCGGGCTCAGCCGTCGTAGCGGATTTCAACCCGTCGGTTCTTTTCGCGACCCTCGGGGTTGTCTTTGCCGCCCTTTTCATTCGGTTCGACCGGCTTGCTGTCGCCAAAGCCCTTGACTTCGGTCTTGATGTCAGACCGGGCTTCCTTAATAGCCTTGGACACGGCTTCAGCGCGGCGCTTAGACAGAACGTCGTTGCCTTCCTTGTAGGGCAGATTGTCCGTGTGACCTTCAACCCGGACGGTGGCGTTCTGCGGCACCTTCTTGACCAGTTCGGCGATCTTCTTCTTCGCACCGTCAGACAGGTCCCATTTGCCGAGGTCGAACAGCACGTCTGAGGACAGCGTGACGACTTTTTCGCCGGCGTCTTCGCGCGTGTCATCCATCGGCTCGATGTTGTCTTTAAGCGGGATGATCTCGGCCTTGATCGGATTGATTTCCGCTTTCACGGCAGCTGCTGCGGGAGCGGCACCGAACGCCATGAGTCCGACCAAGCCGACGGCTGCGAGCTTGGTGCGGGCCATCACTGGATCTTCACGCCCTTAACCAGCGGCTCACCTTCCCACAGGAAGACGTCCATCGTGTCAACGTCTTCCGGCGGAGCACCGAAAGCGGCCTTGCTCCGAGCTTCCGTCCCCGGAGTCAATTTAATGTCGAAGTACGAATCACTGAGATCTCTGATCATCTTGTGCTTGTTGAAGTTCTTCGTATCTACCGCGTAAGGCTGAAAACCGGTACCGCGGGCACTATACAAATCGATCTGCTTATCGATCTGAGTTTCCAGGGTGAAGCCGTAGACTGCTTCTACCGTCTGCTGGTTGCGCTTGACGCTGATCAGTCGGACTTTGAGCTTGGCATCTTTATCCCCGTCCACCTTCGCCGGAACTTCGACTTCGGCCAGGACGTCACCCGAAGCAGCCGCTTCCGAACCGCTGCCGGAGTCCTCGGAGTCTGCAGTGTCTGAGTCCCCATCGCTCTGGGACGCCGCTTCGCCAGAACCGCTGCCGGAGCTGTCCGAACTGTCATTCTGCTCTGACTGTTCAGACGTTTCCTTTTTGTCGTCAGACCCGGTGTTGAAGTCAACCGAGCACCCCGTCAGACCCAGGGATGCAGCCACGGCCGCCGCGGCGATGACTGTTCGTACTTTTGTCGTGCGCATGTGAAACCTTTCGGTAGCGGACCGGGTGGGCCCTGTCGTGCTTGCTGACTCAAGACTACGAACGCGCAAAGCCCTGTTCGTCGCACAGAAGTCGCAAGAGTCCGGAAACTTGTACCAGCTTCGCGACATTCTGAGACACACAGGTGAACTCAGCGTGTACGCATCAGCGACGGCTTGCCTCAATCACCTCGCGTGCAAAGCCGTCGAACAGCGCCTGGGCATTGCGCCCGCTGTCCTCTTCAACCCGGTCCGCGTGTTCGACAAGCGTGTCCTTGTCAAAGCCCAGTTTGGCCAGGCCGTCGGCTTCCCAGCCGCGCACGGAATCAGCAGACGCTTCGGGGTGGAACTGCATGCCCCACGACCGACCGATGCGGAACGCCTGGATTTCGCACAGTTCGCTGCTGCCCAGCAGCTGGGCCGATTCCGGCAGTTGAGTGATGCGATCCACGTGGCTCTCAATGAAGTGGGTTTTCGGACCCACCTTGCCGAACACGGGGTCAGCAGCGGCATCCGCGGTGAACGTGATCTCGGTTGCGCCCTTTTCGGGTGCACCCGTTTTGGCTTTCACGGTGCCGCCGGCCACGTGGGCCAGCAGCTGTCCGCCCAGGCAGATGCCCAGCTGCGGTTTGTCGGCATCCCATGCGGCCCGCACGAGTTCCGCCTCGCGTTCCAGCCAGGGCGCCCGGTCGGTTTCATCCGGCATGTAGCCGCCGCCCAGGTAGACGAAGCCGTCGTAGTCGTCAACGACGTCCGGACCTGGGATGTCATTGAACGTGCCGTCCGGTCCCGGCCCAATGCGCAGGTCGAACTCGATGTGGTGGTCAATCAGGCGCGGCAGCAGTCGCCTGGGCTGTGAATCAACGTCATTGACGATGATGAGGATGCGGGCCATGGTTCTTACTCTCCTGAGCGCAGGAAACTGCGATAGCGGTCGTCGTGGGCTTCCAGCACGCGCAGCGCGTTGTCGAAGCCGAGTTTCTCAAGGTCGTCTTCCGACCACGAACGCGAGCGCAGTTCGTCAATGAGAGCCGGATAGGTGCTCGCATTGTCCAGTCCCGTGGGGAACGAGTCCGTTCCGCAGAAGTCCGATCCGATGCCCACGTGGTCAATGCCGATGCGTTCGCGCACGTAGTCGATGTGGTCGGCAACATCGCTGATGGTGACTTCTGGGGCTGTGCCTTCTTCTCCGTTTTTAACCCAGTCGTAGCGTTCCTGCGACACGAATGAGGGCACGAAGGTCAGCATGTGCACTCCCCCGTTTGCCGGCAGACGGTCGATGATGTCATCGGGCACATTGCGCGGGTGCGAGCACAGGTTCAGCGCGTTCGAGTGGGTGAAGAGCACCGGCAGGTCGGTCATGCCGAGCACCTGGTCCATAACGCTGGGGGCCACGTGAGACAGGTCCGGGATCATGCCGATCCGGTTCATCTCCTTGACCACTTCCCGACCGAAGTCGCTCAGACCGCCGTGCACTTCCTCGTCAGTTGCCGAGTCAGCCCAGCTGTGGGTGGTCGACCACGTCAACGTCATGTAGCGAGCGCCGAGCTTGGCGAACATCCGCAGCGCGCCGAGTGATTCGTTGATCTGGTTGCCGCCCTCAACACCCAGCAGACCGCCGATGCGCCCGGCAGCTCGCTCGGCACGGATCGCTTCCGCGGTTGTAGCCCAGGCGAGGTCATTCGGGTAGGTGCTGATCAGGCGGTCGACGAGGTCGATCTGTTCGAGCGTCCAGCGGACAGCTTCGTCGCCCTTGATCGCCGAGTCGACGAAGACCGACCAGAACTGTGCGGCCACTCCGCCGTCGCGCAGCTGCGGAATGTTGGTTTCGACAACCCCGTCGGGGCGGTCGAGGTCAGCGACGGAAGAGCTGCAGGTTTCGCGCAGCAGGTAAGGGAGGTCATTGTGGCCATCGAAAATGGGGATGAGTGGAGACGGCATCGCCGGTCCTTTCTTCAGTCCGGTTGGGGTGTGTCAGGCGTGCAGGTGGGCGCTGATGAGGCCGCCGGCTTCGCGCATTATCGGCATGACTTCGAGAACGCGGTCTTCGTCTGCGGCCCAGTTGGCGAAGACTGCGTAGGCCACGCGGCGTTCGCGTGTGAAGGCGATGCCGGTGTCGGCACGGACGCTGGAGTCGGTACCGGTCTTGTTCACAATCCATTCGCCGCGCGTGTAGTAGTAGTGCGCCAGAGGGTCTGGTTCGAAGTAGGAAGCCACCATCGAGGTGTCGGCTCCCGCACCGAGCCAGCGGCGCATCATTTCCGAGGTCATCGGGTCGAACAGTTCGTCGCGGGACAGCCGCGCCATGTAGTCGCTCAGTTCGTAGGCGGTGCCCGATGACAGGCGGCGGGGTGCTCCTGCTGGGCGCGGCCAGCGCAGGAAGTCGTGCAGCGCGGAGTCCTTGTAGCCCAGCGCTTCGACTTCTTTGGCTACGCGGTCCAGGCCGACACGGGAGATGAGCACGTTCGTGGCGAAGTTGTCGCTGAAGGCGCCGATCAGCATGCCGACGTCGTGGATTGTCAGATCCGGCTGGTCAAGCAGGTACCAGATGCCGGATTCGTCGACGCGCTCTGCCGCGTTGCGGGTCAGCCGCTCATCCAGGCGCAGTTCACCGTTGTTCTTCATCTTCAGCGCTGCGTGCAGCAGGAAGATCTTGGCGATCGATGCGGTGGAGAGCACGCGGTCGGGTTCGTGGCTGAACACCTCTTCGCCCGTGTCGATGTCGATTGCGCGTGCCGAGAATTCAACTCCGTCGAGACGTGTGAACAGGTCAGCTGTCATTGTTCTGCCTTTCTCCGGCGTTGTTCGCGGCCGGCTTCTGTTGCGAGATCAAATCTATGCGAAGAGGCTCATCACCTGGCCGGCGGCCAGACCGAAGAACGTACCGGCGAATGCGCCGATGAGCGCAAAGAGAACTCCCACGGGCACGAGCTCTCGGTTGAAGGCACCGGCGACCACGGGTGCGGAGGCAACACCGCCGATGTTCGCGGTCGAAGCGACAGCCAGGCTGAACAGCTCCGTTTTTGTGAGCTTGGCGTAGATGACCATGAGGACGAAGTGGATGGTGACAACCATGAGCCCGGCAAGCAGGTAGATCGGCGCTTCGACAAGCGATGTGAAGTCAGAACCTGCCGCAATGACTCCGATGATGATGTACAGCATGATGTACGCGACATCCGATGCGCCGGCCATCTTTCCGTACTTGGTCGAACCGATGATCAGGCCCACGATGCTGACGATGAGGATGGTCCAGGTTGTCGAGTTCACGACGACCCCGATTTCCGGCAGTTTTCCGCCGATCACGGTGGCCAGTGCTGAACCGAACAGGCCGATGGCCAGAACCCGGAACAGCGCCACGAGGCCCATTTTCTCTTCATCAGCGGAGCGCTTTTCGCCGCCTTCACCAGTCGAGGCTGCACGCGAAGACAGGGCCGAAGTGTCGGCTTTTGTCCACGCGTTGAATTTGTCAGAGATGCCGACGGACGAGAACATCACCAGCAGCCACACGGAGTACACGATGGTGTCGACGATGAGAACGTGACCGAAGATGTTCTCCGGCGGGTTGAGGATTCCCTGCACGGCCGCCATGTTCGCCGAACCGCCGGTCCACGAAGCTGCGAGCGCTGCCAGACCCTTCCACGCTTCGGCATCGAGAACCCCCTTGAGCACGGCGAATGTGATGATGAATCCCAGCATGATCGAAACGGCGGTGGCCGCGTAGGTCAGCAGCAGCTTTGGGCCCAGTTTGATGATCTTGCGGACATCGCACTGGAACAGCAGAAGCATGATCATTGCCGGCAGCAGAGCATCTTTCACTCCCCCGCCGACAGCATCGATTGAATCGGATTCGCCGAATACTCCGACGGTGTTGAGCAGCGCCGCTATCAGGTAGAGGAAGACGAAGCCGGGAACGTACCTGAAGACTGGCAGCCCACGGGCTTTGTCCAGGTAGACGAGTATCGCGGCTATTGCGATGAGCAGGCTGATGAACAGAAAACCGTCGGTGATCATAACTGTTTAGGGGTTCACTCCTCGTTCGGTTCGATTGTCACTGTCGGTGCGGTGCCGTCTGCCGGTGCGCTCAGTGTGGCGCGCACGCCGAAGGGCACTGAACCGGCGTGCGGGTGGTGGCCCAGTTCGACTTCCCACACGACCGGCACCTGGGCGTCGCCGAAGTATTCGCGCAGAAGCGCCCTGCGGTCGTCGTCTTCACCGCAGCTCTCCCACGAGCCCAGGACGACGGCGCCGGCCCGTTCGAGCCAGCCGATCCGTTTGAGCTGCAGCAGCAGATTGTCCAGCCGGTACACATCCTCGTCGACGTCTTCCAAGAAGAGGATGCCCGGCTCCTCGGGTGCTCCCGGCTGGAATTCCGGCGCCCCAACACCGGCGGCGAGCAGACTGAGGTTGCCTCCATAGGTGATTCCCGTGAACTCACCGGCAGTGAGAGTCTGCGCCGGTTCACCCAGACGCGCCTGTTCGTCTGACCACGGTGAGAACAGCCAGCGCTTGATGTCAGTGCGCACGCGCTCACTATCGCCGAAAACGGCGTTGCCGACCATGGGGCAGAACAGCGTGGGCACTCCTACGTGGTGCGCCCACGCCTGGTGCAGGGCGGTGATGTCACTCGAACCCGTCAGCAGCTTGGGACGGCCGTCAGGACGCAGCGCGTTCTCCGCCATGGAACCGAAGTCGATGCCGTCCAGCAGGCGCATGGCCCCGTAGCCGCCGCGCAGAGCAATGACAGCGGAGGCCTCGGGGTCGCACCAGGCGTTGACCAGGTCGCTGCGGCGTTCGTCATCGCTGCCGGCCAGGTACGAGGCGCGGGCATCGACTTTGCGAAGGTTCTCTCCGACCTGCACGTCGAGTCCCCACTCTTCCAGCGCGGCGATTGCCGGTTCAACAGTTCCCTTGGGTGCTGGTCCCGAGGGGGCTACGAGCCACACGCGGTCGCCCGGGGCCAGTGGGGCCTGCTGTGCGTAGGGGTTGCGGTCAGTCATTGACGGCGCCTCCGGTTTCTTTTGCGTCTGTTCTTCCGGCCTGTGTGGTGGTCGCCTGCGCAGCCTGACCCGGTACGGCCCGTTCTGAGCGGAAGCCGGGCACTGCGGCCAGCAGCTTGCGCGTGTAGTCGTGTTGAGGGTTCAGAAGAACATCCTCAACCGGACCGTGTTCAACGATTTCACCGCGGTACATGACGGCCACCGTGTCGGCGATGTTCCACGCCAGACCGAGGTCGTGGGTGATGACGAGTGCCGTGAGCCCAATGTTCTTCTTCAAAGCCAGGAACAGCGACAGGATCTCACCGCGCACCGAAGCGTCGAGTGAGGCCACGGGTTCGTCGGCAATGAGAACATCAGGTTCGAGCGCGAGCGCGCTGGCAATGACAACGCGCTGACGCTGCCCACCGGAAAGCTCCTGCGGGATCGGCTCAAAGAAGTCCTCGGCGGGAATCAGCTCCGCAGCTTCCAGGCTTTCACTCACACGCGCCCGTTCGTCGCCGGTGAACTTCTGCACGCGCAGGCCTTCTGCCACGGACTCATAGACCGAGCGCGAAGGGTTGAGCGAACCTGACGGGTCCTGCAGGATCATCTGCACATCGCGCCGGAATTTGCGCAGGCCCCGCTTGCTGGTCGGCAGAGGCTCACCCTGGAACAGCAGTTCGGATCCGGCGTCTGGCTGCTGCAGGCCAAGCAGCGTTCGCGCAAGCGTTGTCTTGCCCGAACCGGACTGTCCGACAACCGCAAGAACCTCCGAGCGGTGCAGTTTGAGATCAACGTTGTTGACGGCCTTTGTCAGCCGTCCCCGCGCCTTAAAGGTGACGTTGAGGTTCCGTGCCTCCAGCACCACCTCGTCAGTCATGGTGTGCGGAGTTTCAATATCTACGCGAGCTGGGTTGCGAGTGATCGGGTTGAGACGCGATTCAGGGTCGCCGATGGTGGGGAACGCATCCGCAAGCTGCTGAGTGTAGGGCTCCTCCGGCTGGGTGCAGATCTTTTCGGCCGGCCCGATTTCGACGATCTTGCCGTGCTTCATGATCGCAATCCGCTCACACGCTGTGGCCAGCACCGAAAGGTCGTGCGAAATCATCAGCAGCGAAATGCCGCGCGCCTCAACGAGCTCCCGCAGGCGGGTGAGGATCTGCTCCTGCACGATGACGTCAAGGGCTGTGGTCGGTTCGTCGGCGATGATGATGTCGGGGTCACAGGCCAGGGCCATGGCGATCATGACGCGCTGCTTCTGCCCACCGGAAAGTTCGTGCGGATACGCCTGCGCGATCTGCGCGTCGAGGTCCACCTGCTCCAGCAGGCTGAGAACTCGAGCTTTGCGATCAGCTTCGGAGCGCCATTCGTCTTTCACGTGCAGGTTGAGTGCTTCGAGGATCTGCTTGCCCACCGGGCGCACTGGGTTGAGTGAGTGCAGGGCACCCTGGAACACGATCGCGGCTTCCGACCAGCGGACCGCGCGCATCTGGCCGAAGTTCAGTTCGGCAATGTCGGTGCCGCCCAACAGCACGCGCCCGGTCAGCGTCGCGTTGTCCGGCAGCAGGCGCAGCACAGAGAGGATGAGCGTGGACTTGCCCGAACCGGATTCACCGGCGATGCCCAGTGTGCCGCCGGCTGGCAGTTCGAGGTTGACGTTCGACACCGCGGGGATGTCGCCTCGGGAGGTTCGCGACGAGTACGTGATCGAAACGTCGTCGAAGACAAGATCCTTGCCCGCGGCAGCGGCAGCTTTTTCTGCTGTACTCATCAGCGGCTCCTGAGGGTCGGATTGGCAATTGCTTCGATAGCCCGGCCCACCAGCGTAAACGCAAGAACCACAGCGACGATCGCAAGGCCCGGGGTGAGGATGAACCACCAGTAGCCGGAGGTTGCCGCCGAAACATCCATCGAGTTCTTCAGGATGGTTCCCCAGGACTGCTGAGTCGTATCACCCAGGCCCAGGAACGCGAGTGTTGATTCAGCGATGATCGCACCACCCACAGTCAGCGTCGTGTTGGCCAGCACGAGCGGCATGACAGCCGGAAGCAGGTGCGAGGTGATGATGTGCCAGTGACCGGCACCGAGGACTTTCGCGCGCTCAATGTAGAGGCGCGATTCCGCCGACAGCGTCTGCGCGCGAACAATGCGGGCCGTACCCGCCCACGAGGTCACACCGATCGCAATGACGATTGTGAAGACTCCGCGCTCAAGAACAGAGGACAGCACAATTGCCAGCAGCAGCGACGGCAGGACCAGGAAGAAGTCGATGACGCGCATGATCAGTCCGCCGACCCAGCCGGTGAAGTGGCCTGCGGCGATGCCCATGATCGTTCCGATGATCATCGACATGGCCGTGGCGGCCACACCGACGATGAGCGAAACTCGGGCACCCCACACCAGGCGCGCCCACAGTTCGCGGCCGTAGTTGTCTGTGCCCAGCGGGTGCTCCGCACTCGGCGGTGCGTAGCGCGGATTGTCGAGGTTCTGGGTGACGTCGAGCATGGAGCGGTCTGCAATGAGCGGAGCGAACACGGCTACGAGGATCACCAGGATGAGAACGATCGCACCGGCAACGCCCGCGCGGTCTTCCAGGAAGATCTTCCAGTTCTTCTTCCAGGCTTCTGCACGCCGGCTCCATGTGAGAGCGCGGGCGCTCGAGGGAACAGCCGTGCCCTGGTTTTCGCGGCCGGCAGCCGTCTGCTTTTCGGAGGAGGTGTTGTGGGAAGTCATTCAGGCCCTCCTGACGCGCGGGTCGAGCTGGCGGTACACAAGGTCAGCCAGCAGGTTCATGATGATGATGGCCGCTGAGAAGACCACGAACGTGCCCTGCAGCAGCGGGAGGTCGGGACCGGAGATCGCCTCGAAGGTCAGCTTGCCCAGACCAGGCCACGAGAACACGGTTTCGACCGTGAGGGCACCGGCAATGAGACCGCCGATGTGCATGAAGACGAGTGTCACGGTCGGCAGCAGTGCGTTGGGCACAGCGTGCTTAAGCCGGACGTCGTCTTCGCGCAGGCCCTTGGCGCGTGCGGTGGTCAGGTAGTCGGCGCTCATCTCCCCCAGCAGAGATGCGCGCATCACCATGAGGTACTGCGCGTAGATGACCGCGGTCATGGTGATGACGGGAAGAATGAGGTGCTTGGCTACATCGACCACGTATGTGAAGCTGCCCGGCTCAATCCCGGGTGAAACCATGCCGCCGGTGGGCAGCCACTGCAGCTTTCCGGCAAACACCATGAGCAGCAGAAGAGCAAGCCAGAAGGTCGGCACAGACCAGAAGACGAGGCTTGTGGAGGTTGTCAGCTTGTCGAAGAGGGAACCGCGCTTCCACGCGGCCAGCTGACCCATCCAGAGGCCCAGGGTGATGGCCAGAATCGCCGATGTGCCCGTCAGCAGCAGGGTCGGCCACGCGTATTCGGCGATGAGGCTGGCTACGGACTGCTTGTAGACGTAGCTGGTGCCGAAGTTGCCGCTGAAGATGCCCACCAGATAGTCCCAGAACTGGACGAGCACGGGCTTGTCGAGACCGTATTCGGCGCGTAGCTGAGCCATCTGCTCGGGGCTCATCTGCCTTTCGCGAGCGATCTTCTGCACCGGGTCACCCGGCAGAATCCGGAAGGCGAAGAAGCCCAGCACAACAACCATGAGCAGGCTGATGAGCGCTCCGCCCACTTTTCTCAGCAGGTAGCTGAGATAGGACTGGCCCGCCGGGGGCGCATCGATTTCCTCTGAACCGCCGGAAGCCTGATGTTTGAGCTTCTTGTTGGCGGGCTGTGTCTCTGCGTTCACAGACATTTTTCTGCTTTCTACGTACTGCTGAGGTTCTTCGGCAGTGCGTTAAAGGTGCTCGAGGCGCCGGTCACCACTCGTGTGTCCGGCGCCTCGAATCTGTGGGCTAGGTGTTTCGTGGTCTCACGCTCGGTCGTCGGCGCTTCGGCGGCGCAGGACGAGCGGGATGGCAACAGCGGCGATCACGACGACCGCACCGATGCCGATCCACAGGCCGGCCGAGGAGCCGCCCTTGCCGCCGTCCGCCTCGTCAGCGGGAGCCGCCGTGAGGAAGCCCCAGTAGCCTGACTGGTTGCCGATCACACCGCCGTCTTCGGGCTGCGTGGTGAAGCCGGCGAAGCGGTCAGAACGGTAGGCCTCGAGCTGCTTGGGGTACCACAGGGTGATCTGCGGAGCGTCGTCGTAGTGCTGCTGCAGTGCCTGGTGGACGAGTTCCTGGCGCTTGCCTTCGTCGAGTTCGGTGTGCTGCTTCTTGTACAGTTCGTCGAACGCCTTGTTGCAGTAGCCGTCCTGCGAGGTCGGGCCGTTGCCCTCCGAGTCAGGACGCGAAGCGCAGGTGTTGATCGACAGCTGGTATTCCGGGTCGGGAGTAACCGACCAGCCGGTCACGTAGATGTCGAAGTCGCCCTTCATCGTGCGGTCGGAAATCGTGTCGGAGTCACTGGACTCGGCCTTGATTTCAACGCCGATGTCCTTCAGCCACGGGGTGATGAACTCTGCGATGGACTGTTCCGTCGGGGTCTGGGCATCGATCAGCAGACGCAGGGAGAGCTTCTTGCCGTCCTTTTCGCGGATGCCGTCGGAGCCTTCTTTCCAACCGGCCTCATCGAGCAGCTTCTTGGCGGCTTCGGGGTCGTGGGAGACGATCTTGTCGGACTTCGGCAGGTGCCACTTCTCAAAGGACTCCGGAACGAAGCTCGTTGCTTCTGTCGCGTAGTCCTGCATGACCTGTTCACGCAGGGTCTTCATGTCGATGCCCAGGCGGAGAGCCTGGCGGACCTTGACGTCCTTCAGCGCTTCATTGCCGGTTCCGTAGGCTTCGCCCTCCGGGGTTTCAAAGCCGGGGTTGACGCCAAGGGCCGTGAAGCGGCGGGATTCACCGACATTGGTTTCGATGTTGTCGGCGTTTTCCAGTGCCTTCATCTGTTCGGGGCTCAGCCCGGTCACGAAGTCGACATCACCGGCACGCAGCGCCTGCACCATGGCGTCGCTGTTCGTGTAGTAGGTGTACTGGATGGTGTCGACCTTCGGCTTGCCCTTCCAGAAGTTCGGGTTGGCCTTCAGCGTGATCGACTGGTTGGCCTTGTAGCTGTCAAGCACGTAGGGGCCGGAGCCGACAACCTCAGAGTCGTTGTCGTCCTTCGCCGGGTCGTCCTTCTTTGACCACACGTGTTCGGGAACAACCGGAATTTCAACACCGGGGTTCGGCGCCTGCGGCGACTTGAGCTTGATGACGACGGTGGTGTCGTCGGGAGCTTCAACAGATTCGAAGTTCTCCACGAGCGATCCGTTTGCGGCACCCATCGCGGGGTCTTCCATCATCTGCGTGTAGGTGTAGACGACGTCCTTAGCAGAGATCGGTTCGCCATCAGACCACTTCATGCCGTCGCGAATGGTGAATGTCCATTCATCACCGGTGTCGTTGACGTCCCATTTCTCTGCCAGGCCTTCGGTCGGGCCGAAGTCCTTGGAGTCGTACTGCACGAGGTTTTCGTACACGTAGCGGTTGATGGCCGTTGGTGTGAGGTAGATCGAGGTGAACGGGTTGAAGTTGTCGACAAGACCCGAGGTGGCAATCCGCATGGTCGTGTCTGACGCCGCCTGTTCGGTCGACTGGGCTGCCGCGGGCAGCGCCGCACCGGTCGCCCCGAGGATCGTCATAGCGGTGGCAGCGGCCGCTGCCGTGCACCTCTTGAGAGCTGATCTGAACATATCTTCCTTCCGCCTGGCCTCTTGCCGCACCAGCCCCGTCGCGTGGTGCGTGGGACACGTCGAACGTGTGCCGATGCGACCGCCCCGCAGAAGCTGTTTCTGTAAGTTACATCACAAGCTCTTGTGTGTTCAAAACCACACGCTGAACTGTCTCAAAAGCAGCGGAAGACGAGTTCCCCATCATGCGCTCAAAACCCCCTCACCCACCCCTTATGGCCAGCAAACACGGGGAGTAACCTGGTAGTGAGAACGGCAGAGATTAAGGAGTCACAAGCCCCGATTCTCGAAAGTTCTCGCACATATACACCAAAGTGCTTGAGGAGCAGTGGTATGAAAGCCGCACGCTTTTATGACCGTAAAGACATCCGCATCGAAGACATCCCCGAACCGGAACTGAAGCCAGGCACCGTTGCCATTGACGTCGCGTGGTGCGGCATCTGCGGCACGGACCTCCACGAATACCTCGAAGGCCCCATCTTCGTGCCGCCGAAGGGCCACCCGCACCCCATTTCCGGCGAAGAGGCGCCGGTCACCATGGGCCACGAATTCTCCGGCACCATCACCGCCCTCGGTGAAGGCGTCACCGGCCTCGAAGTCGGCCAGAACGTCATCGTTGAGCCCTACATCATCGGCGAAGACGTCGACACGAGCGAAGGCCAGAACTACCACCTCTCCGAGAACATGAACTTCATCGGTCTGGGCGGCCGAGGCGGTGGCCTGTCCGAAAAGATCGTCGTCGAACAGCGCTGGGTCCACCCCATCGGCGACGTCCCGCTGGACGAAGCCGCTCTCATTGAGCCGCTGTCCGTTGGCCACCACGCATTCGTCCGCTCCGGCGCCAAGGCCGGCGACGTCGCAATCGTCGGCGGTGCGGGCCCCATCGGCCTGCTGACCGCAGCCGTTCTCAAGGCTGAAGGCCTGACCGTCTACAGTTCGGAGCTGTCGGAAGCCCGCAAGGAAATGGCCCGGAGCACCGGCGTGGCAGACGAGGTCTTCGACCCCCGCGAAGTCGATGTCGCAGCCAAGGTCAAGGAACTCACCGGCGGCAAGGGCGCAGACGTGGGCTTTGAGTGCTCGTCCGTCCCGGTCGTTCTCGACATGCTCATGGATGCTGTTCGCCCCGCCGGCGTCATCGTCAACGTGTCGATCTGGGGCTACAAGCCCGAGGTCGATCTGCCGAAGCTGGTTCTCAAGGAAATCGACCTGCGCGGAACCATCGGCTACGCCAGCGACCACCCCGCCACCATCAAGCTGGTGCAGGAAGGCAAGCTCGACCTGTCGAAGTTCATCACCGCTCGCATCAAGCTTGACGAACTGGTCGACAAGGGCTTCGAGCAGCTCATCAACAACAACGAGCAGCACGTGAAGATCCTCGTGAACCCCAACGCCTGATCAATTCACGGCTGAGCGGAGCTCAGACAGAAGATCCGGCCCGGTGGGAACCTCTGCGGTTTCCACCGGGCCGGATCTTTGTGTCAGGACTCCCGACGGCTTATCGGCTAGCCGCGGTCAGCAAACTCCCGCATAGCGTCGAGCAGCCAGTTGGCGGTGTGATCGGCAAAGGATGCCCGCGGCATAATCCAGTACGAATCCTCACCCGTTCGCCACAGAGCGGCCGAGGACCCTGCGACGAGTGTGAGGATCGCACTGCCGACCGGGAAGAAGTCCGGGTGCACGTCCACTTCGACCATTCTGCAGAGAACGTCGACGGCGTTCGGTCCCGACAGCTCGAGCACGGTCCGGTTACCTGAAAGGTCGACGGCCTGCCCGCGGTGTTCCCCTACCGCCTCGGCGAGGATCCCGGCTAGAGCGGAACACGACAGCTCCCTTTCCGCCTCGTCACCTGCAACCAGCAGGAAGTCATCCGGACCGAACCACAGCACGTACCCGGTGACCGGCGCCTCGACCTCGGAAACCTGGCCCACCTTCCGCGGAAGTGGTGCACCGAGCACGTTCTCCAGCCCGTCGGCGGCCGGCCCGCCCGGTTCGGCGCGCAGGCTGATCTGCGTGCGGAACGGAACTTCGCGCAGCCGCACCCGCGGCCCGCCAGCGGCGTCGAGTTCGGCGGCGCGTTCGGCAAGCGGGCTGCGGCGCAGACTGAGGACGTCCTGTCGCGAAACTTCGGCCTGAGAAACAGCGGTGTTGTCAGCCATCTCGGCGTTCTCCTTCCGGATCGAACAGTACGGTCGGCCCGACTTCGACTTCGGCGAAGCCGCCGTCGCACGTGGCCATGAGCTTCTGACCGATGAGCGACGGCCCGTTTTTGATCAGCGCAAGCCCGAACGTACGGCCCAGGGCCTGCGAATCGTAGCTGGAGGTCACGTGCCCCTGCATGGGAATCGGCGCCTTCGGCAGACCTTCGCCCGTGTAGTCGCCCAGGTCATCGGGGAATACCAGCTGGCTGCCCTCCGGCAGGCGCAGCTTGGGGTCGGTCGGCAGGACGCTCACCAGCTGTTTGCGGTTCTCATCGACGTTGGCAAGCCGTGAGTACGACCGCTTGCCGATGAAGTCCTTCTTCAGCTTCGATACGACCCAGTCCATGCCGAGGTCCTGCGGTGTGACGGTCCCGTCGGTGTCTTGGCCGACCACGATGTAGGCCTTTTCGGCTCGCAGCACGTGCATGGTTTCCGTGCCGTAGGGCGTGATGTTGAACTCCGCGCCGGCGTCGGCAACGTCTTCCCACACCTTGAGTCCGTAGTAGGTGGGCACGTTGATCTCATAGGCCAGTTCACCGGAGAAGGTAATGCGCACGACCCGGGCGTCGATGCCGGAGGCGAGTGTCGTGTTGCGGTATTCCATGAACCCGAATCCCTCTTTCGACACATCGAGGTCCGGGGCCATTTTGCGCATGACGTCGCGGGATTTCGGGCCGACAACAGCGATTGTGCTGTACTCCTCGGTCGCCGAGGTGAACACCACGTCCAGTTCCGGCCATTCCGTCTGCGACCAGTCTTCGAGCCATTCGAGGACATCGGCGGCTCCGCCGGTTGTGGTGGTCATGAAGAAGTGGTCGTCTGCCAAACGCAGGGTCACACCGTCGTCGAACACCATGCCGTCGGGAGTGCACATAACCCCGTAGCGGGCCTTGCCGACCTTGAGCTTGAGATAGCCGTTGGTGTAGATCCGGTTGATGAACTCCGCGGCATCCTTGCCCTTGATTTCGATTTTGCCGAGTGTTGTGGCATCCAGGAAGCCCACGGATTCGCGTACTGCCCGGCATTCGCGGGCAACTGCTGCGTCCATGTCCTCCCCGTCTTGCGGGTAGTACCACGGGCGCTTCCACTGGCCGACGTCTTCGAACACCGCGCCGCGGGCCACGTGCCACGGGTGAATGTTCGTCTGCCGGGCGGCGTCGTAGAGTTTGCCGACGCCACGCCCGGCAAGTGCCGCAAACGCCACCGGGGTGTAGGGGGCTCGGAAGGTTGTTGTGCCGATCTGCCCGGGGGTGATCCGCCTGTTTTCTCCCGAGGTGCCGCTCATCACAGTGTTGATCGGCTTCTGACCGGGCTGGCCGGTTGCCAGGGCGCTGACTTCAGCACCCGTGAGAGCTTCCGCGATGAGGCCGATGGTGTTGACTCCGCCGATCTTCCCCTGGTCCACACCCGTGGAGATCGAGGTGTAGCGCTTGATGTGCTCAACGGACAGCATGCCTGCACCGGAGGCTCGGATGATGTCGCGGACGGTGTTGTCGCGCTGGAAGTCGACGAAGTATTCAGCCAGTGCGGACAGCTGTTCGGGCTCAGTGCCCAGTTGCTGTTCGGCGTCTGGGCCGGGAATGAACCACAGCTGGTCAGCCTGGCCGGTCTCAGTCACGCGCGCGGCTGCCGTTTCGGGGTCGTAGAAGGAGCTGGCCTCCCCCGCTGCGGCTGCTGCTCCGGCGGCGGTTCCCTCGGCGAGCGCACGGGCCAGACTGTAGCTTCCGTTGAGGGCGCCGACGGTGTGCTGGCGTTCGACGGCGGCGGCCGGGATGAATCCGGCCAGCTGGTCGTCCCAGTACATGCGGCCCTGCCGCTGGGAGTGCAGGTGGACGTTGGGCGACAGTCCACCGGAGACTGCGAGCAGGTCGGCCTCTACGCGTTCCGCCTGGTGTTCCTGACCGCGCGGGGCGATCCACACGGCTTCGAGGCGGTCTTCACCTTCCGCTTGGACCACAGCACTGCCGGGGCGCACCTCGACACCGGCGGCTCGTGCCGTATCAGCCTGCGCGGAGTCGGCTCGAGAATCGACAATGGTGACCTCTGCTCCAGCACGTGCCGCATCGACTGCAGTGCGATAGGGGGTGTCGTGGGTGGTGAACAGAACAATCTTCTGTCCCGCCAGCACCCCGTAGCGACCCAGGTACCGCTGGACCGCGGAGGCGAGCATGATTCCGGGAAGGTCGTTGTCTGCAAAGACCAGCGGGCGGTCAAACGCTCCGGTGGCGAGCACGACTTCCCCGGCCACCACGTGCCACAGCCTTTGGCGCGACACTCCGTCATGGCGGGTTTCGCCCGCAGCCTTGTATGCCGAGTCGCGGTCCTCGAGCGCCACGAGGTAGTTGTTGTCATAGGAGCCGACAACAGTTGTGCGCGACAGCAGGCGGACATTGCCTGAGTCTCGCAGCTCCTGCACTGTCCGTTCGACCCACAGGGCTGCCGGCAGGCCGTCGATGACGCTGGTTTCATCATCCGGCGCGCAGTCCAGCAGGGTTCCCCCGAAGGCGTGGTCCTGTTCGAACAGCACGACGCGCTTGCCGGAGACCGCGGCGGCCTGCGCTGCGGCAAGGCCCGCGGGTCCGGACCCGATGACTGCGACTTCGGCGAAGATTGTGCTCTTGTCGTATTCGTCTTCATCCGGCCTCGGATCCAGCTGGCCGATGCCTTCGAGCAGCTCCACGGACATGCCCTCGGAGATTTCCACCCGCGTTGCCGGGAGCATGGATTCATTGTGTTCGCCTTCGACCATCACGAAGGCGTTCGGCTCTTCCGCACCGGCTGAGAGAATGCCGCGGGGGCGCCGCCGGTAGATGGAGTCACCCACGCGGATCCGCCCGTTCGCCAGCAGGGCCGAGGCAATCGTGTCGCCTGCCTGCCCGGTGCAGGTCTGGCCGTCAACGGTGAAGGTGATGGTTCGATCGGATGTGATTGAACCGGTGCGCACCCGGTGCGACGTGTGTGTCTGCTCAGCGTGGTTCTGCTCAGTCATTGTTCTTCCCTCCAGCAGTGTGCGGGCCGGATTCCTGCGGGGCAGCCATGGGAGTTACGGCCGGCGGCTGCGGAAGTTCGGGTTTGGGGTCCGTCAGACGGTAGGTGGTGGAAATCGTGTAGCTCTGGGTGTCGCGCAGGACGTTGAACCATTTGCGGCAGCCGGCGGTGTGCGCCCAGCGTTCGTAGAACGAGCCTTTGGGGTTGTCCCGATAGAACACATATTCGGCCCACTGTTCGTCAGTGAGCGCCTGGGGGTCTTCCGGGTAGTTCACGTGGGCTTGACCGCCGTAGGTGTATTCGGTTTCAGCGCGGGGCCCGCAGTACGGGCAGTCGATCATGAGCATGATGACTCCTCTCAGTGGGCGACGGCGGCAGCGCCGTGTTCGTCGATGAGCTGGCCGGTGACAAAGCGCTCAAGACTGAAGGGGGCGTTGAGCGGGTGAGGTTCGTCTTCGGCGATGGTGTGTGCGTAGGTCAGGCCGGCTGCGGGGGCGCCTTTGAAGCCGCCGGTCCCCCAGCCGCAGTTGATGTAGAGCTGGTCGACCTCGGTTTTCGACACGATCGGCGAGGCGTCGAGTGTCACGTCGACGATCCCTCCCCAGGTGCGCAGCAGGTGGGCGCGGGCGAAGATGGGGAACAGCTCAACAGCTGCTGACATCTGGTTTTCGATCACGTGGAATGAGCCGCGTTGGCCGTAGCCGTTGTAGGAGTCCACACCGGCTCCCATGACGAGTTCGCCCTTGTGAGCCTGGGACACGTACACGTGCACGTGATTGCTCATCACGACATTGGGGTGGACCTGTTCGTGCAGTTCGGACACGAGTGCCTGTAGCGGGTGAGACTGGATTGGCACTCGGATGCCGGCGAGCTCGGCCAGCACCGATGTGTGTCCGGCTGCGCACATGGCGACTTTGCCGGCTACGATTGTGCCGCGGGTCGTCTGCACTCCCGTCACCCTGTTGCCGTCGAAGAGGAAGCCGGTGACTTCGCAGTTCTGAATGAGGTCCACGCCGAGCTCGGCGGCGCGCTTGGCATAGCCCCAGGCCACCCAGTCGTGTTTGGCGATGCCGCCGCGCGGCTGGTAGGTCGCGCCCATGACGGGGTACCGAATGTCGTCGCTGATGTTGATGATGGGGCAGGCTTCTTTCACCTGCTGCGGATCGAGCCATTCGGAGTCGATTCCGTTGAGGCGGTTGGCTTCGACCCGGCGGATGGATTCGCGCATATCCCCCAGCGTGTGGGCCAGGTTGAGAACTCCGCGCTGCGAAAAGAACAGGGTGCAGTCGAGCTCTTCTTCCAGCCCCTCCCACAGTTTCAGCGAGTGTTCGTAGATCGCTGCGGATTCATCCCACAGGTAGTTCGACCGGATGATGGTGGTGTTGCGGGCCATGTTGCCGCCTGCCAGCCATCCTTTTTCCACGACGGCGACATTCGTGATGCCGTGGTTCTTCGCCAGGTAGTAGGCGGTGGCCAGACCGTGTCCGCCGCCTCCGATGATGACGACGTCATAAGACTTTTTGGGCTCCGGATTTCCCCACATGAAATCGGGGTGCTCCGGCAGTTCCCGCTGATTCGCAGTCAGAACACCGGTGTCGATGCGCTTAATGCTCATGGGCGGCTCCTTGCTATCGGCTCTGATGAGCAGGAATCGTTAAACGACGACTGATATATAAGTGTCATAGTAGAGTTGCTGAAGAGGTCAGGTCAAGAGAACCGCACACCGATTTTTACCTGATTTCTGCCAAGCCCAGACCGATCTCAACGCCACAGCGAGAAGACTCAACCACTGAAGGAGCCACACCATGAGTTCAGCCCCAGCCGAACTCCCCCAGTGGGGGCCGACCGGCACCTCGTTAGCCCAGACTGCCTATGAGGCGATCAAAGAGAAGCTCATCCTGCTGCGCATCGGCCCCGGTGAGCCGATCAGCGAAACCGAGCTCGCAGACGAACTGGGAGTCGGCCGGACGCCCATACGGGAAGCGCTCAAACGCCTGGAAGGCGACCACCTGGTGGTGAGTTACCCGCGGCGCGGGACTTTTGCAGCGGGCGTCGACATTGCCGAACTCGCAGCCGTGACAGAGCTGCGCAGAGCACTCGAACCCGTCGCGGCCAGCGCAGCCGCTGAACGCGCCAACGCGCAGCAGCGGGACGATCTGCGTGCCGCCATCGAGCGCATCCGCAGCTTTGTCGCAGAAGTCCCCGAGGATTCCGCCGGAGACGGCGGGGCCGCAGAAGCGTTTCTACGGCTGGACACTCTGGTCCACCACACCATTTATCAGGCCTGCGGCAATGCGCACATTGCCGACATCCTGGCCCGCTATCACTACCTGGCCATGCGGATCTGGGCGCTCGCCGCACACCGCCTGCCTGGAATCATTGAGCACGCCGAAGATCACATTCCGCTGCTGGAGGCCATTGTCGACGGCCAAGCCGATAAGGCTGCAACCATGACGGTTGAACACATCGACGAATTCGAGCGCAGCCTGCGCGCCATGTTCTGACGCTGACCGCCACCTTCGGGAAGCGCCCAAACAGGGGCGCTGACCTGATGCAATGCCAGTACTGGTTCAATAGCTCCAGCCGATTTCACCAAACAAAGTGAGAGCCATGGAGCGCTTCATCATCACCGTCGCCTGCGCAGACGCGCCGGGCATCGTCCACGCCGTCACGGAAGTCCTCGTCCGCCTCGGTGGGAACATCGTCGAATCCCAGCAGTTCACCTCGCCGGACTCCGGGACGTTCTTCTTGCGCATCGAGGTTGATGCACCGTGCGACCGTGAACAACTGGAAGCCGCAATGGCGCCCGTCAAGGAACGCTTCAGCATGGAGCTGGGCCTGCACCGCAGTGCCGACAGGGTGCGCACCCTCATCATGGGATCAAAAGATCCGCGGACCCTCAACGAGGTTCTGTTCGACCATCACCTGGGCCAGCTCAACATCGATGTGCCGCTGGTGGTGTCCAATCACATGGACCTGAAGAAGCACGCAGACTTCTACGGCGTGGCCTACGAGCACGTCCCGATCACCAAGGACACGAAAACCGAAGCAGAAGCCCGACTGCTGGAGCTCATCGAGGAACACGACATCGAACTGGTGGTGCTTGCCCGCTACATGCAGATCCTGTCGGACGAACTGGCTGAAAAGCTGGCCGGGCGAGCCATCAACATCCACCACTCGTTCCTGCCTGCGTTCAAGGGCGCACGCCCCTACCACCAGGCGCACAGCCGCGGCGTGAAGCTCATCGGCGCCACGGCTCACTACGTGACGGCTGACCTCGATGAGGGGCCGATCATCGAGCAGAACGTCGTACGGGTCGACCACACGAAGTCACCGGATGAGCTCATTGCGATCGGGCGCAATGTTGAGGGCCGGACACTGGCCCAGGCGGTGCGCTGGCATGCCGAGCACCGCGTGCTGATGGACGGGACCCGCACCGTCGTGTTCAGCTGACCCACACTTCCTGCAGGCCTCGCCGGGAAACTAGAACTCCAGTTTTCCGGCGACGAAACCGCACTTCCGGTCACTGCTATGCGGCGCCTGCTCGTTCAGGGGGGGGGCGTGGAGTCCCTCGCCAGTGCGTGTCGTTCATGGGCTACTGGAAGAAGGGCGTTGCCCACAAGGGGTGAGGAAGGCACTCACGGTTTGCACAGCACAGCGGCCGGGCTCTGGAAATCCAGAACCCGGCCGCTGGCTTATTCACGCTGGATGCAGCGCTCACCTTGGGGTCATGTGAGCAGTGACTTCGGCAGGCGGTGGACCGTCACTGCGCCGATTGCTGTGAACGGGTGCAGCGGGTCGGGATCTTCCGAACCGGTGGGGCCGCCCAGCTCTGAATGTGCAAGAGCGCTCATAACGACGTAGGCGTCTTCACGCGAATAGCCGTTGTCTTCAACAAGCAAGTCGAAGATGTCTTCGTAGCCGCGCTGGATGGATTCCTGTACGGGATTGCCCAGGCCGATGAAGATCCATTCGTCCTCTGTTTCAATTCGCGGAGCGCGGTGCTTCACACCCTTGATGAGGTCGACGGACACGATGGCCGTGCCCTGCGCTTCGATTGCGACGAAGCTGGATTCACCGCGGGACATGATGGCGTGGATGTCGCCGATTGACAGCAGCGCTCCGGGCACGTCGACAGGCAAGTAGACGGTCGAGCCGGGCTTGGCATCCGTGAGGTCCATGTTTCCGCCGTTTGCGAAGCTCGGCATGACGACCGAGCCTTCACCTGCGGCAGGGGCGGTGCCGATGCAGCCGATCATCGGCAGAGCATCGACCTCCACACCGTCGAGCAGCGCGACCCTGCCGTCTTTCACTGGGATGCGGCGAGCCATCTGATCTTCACCCATACGCCCGGCCAACGCTCCGGCACCGGGCAGGTACACCGAGTAGCCGAACTCGGTCAGCTCGATGTCGTGGATGTGGACGGCCAGGGTGTCGCCGGGCTCTGCGCCTTCGACGTAGACCGGTCCGGTGACGGGGTTGATCTGTGCTGTGATCTGGTCGAGGGTTTTGCCTTCGTACAGCTGGTCATAGACCTCGTCGTCAGTTTCAAAGCCGATGGTCTCACCGGTTCCCGGCTTGATCCTGAGGACGGGTTCGATGTCGGCGCTGAAGGAGCCTTTGCCGTTTTCGTTGGAGAGGAAGTGGTCAATCGTTGTCATGGCCCAATCTTCTCCGATTTCACAGCAGTACGGCCTGTGAAATCGCCATACGGGCCGTCAATGCTCACCGGGCACAATCAGAGCGCACAGCCTTTCCAGGCGCGAGCGCACCTGCTCAAGATCAGCCTCCCCGGCTGCCAGCTGGAGCATGAAGCCGTCACAGGCAGCTGAGAGGATCGAAGCCGCTTCGGCAACCTCGCCTTCATCCAGGTGCCCTTCTGAGGCAAGGACACCCAACCAGGCCTCAAAACGACCAATACCCAGCCGATACAGCCGCTCCAAAAGGTGCCTCGAAGTCTCGTCTGCACCGAGCCCGAATCCCGCGCCGATCTGCTCCGCCCAGACGCTGACCAGATACGGAACCTCGTCAGCACTCGGCGGCAGAAACTGCATCGCACACTCCACGAGTCGCTGTTGCGGGGGCAATGACGAATCTTCGATGTTGAGGTCGGGAACCGTGTGCAGCTTCATTCGCTCCGATACGGCAAACGCAAGATCGCTCTGCGCTGGAAAGTAGTAGCGAAGAGTGCTTGCCCCGATCCCTGCGCGCTCGGCTACCGCACGCACGCTGAGCGCCCCAGGCCCGCTCTCGTTCGCCAACTGCAGGGCCGCTTCGAGAATCTGCTCACGCCGATCGCTCATTCCAACTCCCATCCCTTGCCTGAAGCACTGCCCCATTCAACCCTTGACAGTCTAGTACATCGTGCTAGTACACTGAACTAGTACGCCGTACCACATACGGAGGAACCATGATCGAGACACTTCAGAACTTCACGCAGTCACTGCCCGAATGGGCGCGGTGGGCCGGCGTTATCCTCATTGCCGCACTGCCTTTCGTCGAGTCATATTTCGGGTCCGCGATTGGAATCATTGCCGGAGTCCACCCTGTTGTTGCAGTGATTGCCGCGGTTATCGGCAACACTGCATCGATGCTTCTGCTGGTCTTCGGTGCGCACAAACTGCGCAGCCGCTTTGCCAAGCGTGAGCCCAAACGCAGCACGCAGCGCCTGAGAAAAATGTTCGACCGCTGGGGCGTGCCCGGTGTCAGCCTCCTGGGACAGACGGTTCTGCCCAGCCAGATCACATCGATGGCAATGGTGTCTTTTGGCGCCTCCCGCAACGCTGTTGCCGGATGGCAGATTGTCTCCATCGTCATGTGGGGCACGCTATTCGGAACTCTTACAGTCGCAGGCTTCAACTTTCTGGGCTGAATTTCCACCCAAGAAGCCCTACAGCCGTGACAGGCCCGAGGTGAACGTACGGTATTGTCCGTGCGTTCACCTCGGGCTTGCCGCCGGTCCAACCACCGGCCAGCATCCCGCCACTCTTTGGGAGTGCAATAGGTCCGGCGCCTTCGCGCCGCCTCTCCCTTTCACATACGGAGCCCCGAGGAGTGCTGCATGAGCTTTGCGAACACCGCCCGCCAGATCACTGTCGGCACGGCTGTTTTTGCTGCCCTGACCATCACCGGTTTTGCCGCACCCGCAGCAGCGGCACCGGACCAGACGGAGCAGATCACGGCAAGCGGCACCTCGGCAGCGGAGGCCGAGGCGAGCGTTACCAAGCTCTACGGAAACGCGCCCGATGTCGAAAGCGTTCGCGCTGTCTACGACCGCAGTGGGAGCTCGCTGCCGCAGACGACAACCGAACTCGCAGTTGCGGCCGCCGTCGCCGGCGGCCTGCTGACGACAGCGGCCGCGGCGGTGGTTGCGGGCAGGCGTGAGCCCGAAGCGGTTGAAGCCTGAACAGCACACCAAAGCGTTCTTTCAGTGAATCCCTGTCAGCGATGGATTCGTTGACCCGAAGTTAACTTTGCGCTCGCTTCGCACATAACCCGAGGTCAGAGGCCTGCAACTCGCGTTCGATGTGGTTGTTGAGTCACACAACAACCACGTCGAAGGAACGCAATGAGCTTCGCATCAACCGCTCGCAGAGCACTGGGCGGCGCAGTCGCCGCCGCTGCGGTCGGCTCCATGGGCTTCGCAGCGCCCGGCATGGCCGAACCGCAGACCGAACCGCGCAACGTGATCATCATGATCGGCGACGGCATGGGCTTCAACCACGTTGACGCATCCAGCCTCTACAACAACGGCAAGACCAACTGGCAGATTGAAGGCAAGCCCGGCGCTGGTGACAAGATCACGAAGCAGGACGGCTACGGGGAAACGCCGTCACAGGTCTATGAGAACTTCGACGTGCAGCTTTCCATGAAGCACCCCTCACTCGACTCCCCCGAGTACAAGAGCGAGGACGCCTGGGGTGATTTCGACTGGGCTAATAACAAGCCCACCGACTCGGCTGCATCGGGTACCGCACTGGCCACCGGCCAGAAGACCCACAACGGCTACCTGGGCGTTGACGGAGACAAGAACCCCATCAAGAACGCAGCTGAGCACGCTCACGAAACCGGACGCGCAACCGGTGTCGTGTCCTCGGTGCCCTTCGGCCACGCAACCCCCGCCGCATGGGGCGCTCACGTTGAAAGCCGCAAGGAAAACCACAAGATCGCCCAGCAGATGATCGACGGTTCGCTTGACGTCATTATGGGTGCCGGCCACCCGAAGTTCGACGATGACGCCCAACCTCGCGAGGCGGAATGGGCCTGGCTGACGGAAGAGCAGTACGCAGGTCTCCAGAAGGACGGTTCGGGACGAACCTTCGTTGAAGACACCAAGGGCATTGAAGCCATTGCTCGCGGTGAAAATGTTCCCGAACGCCTCTTCGGACTTGCTCCGGTTGCCGAAACCCTGCAGTTCAACCGGTCAAGCTTCGAAGAAGCTGAGCCGCGCAACAGCAACGAGGGCCGCACCGACGGTCAGCCGATCGAGGGCGAAGCTCCCCTGCCAGGCGAAGCAAAGAAGAACGACGTCGTGTCGCTCGAGGACATGACCAAGGCGGCCCTGAATGTCCTGTCACAGGACGAAGACGGCTTCTTCACCATGATCGAAGGCGGCGCAATCGACTGGGCCGGCCACGCCAACGCCACCGTCGGCAACATTGAAGAGATGGACGACTTCAACAAGTCGGTCGAAGCTGTCACCGAATGGGTCGAAAAGAACTCCAGCTGGGAAGAAACCCTTGTGATCGTCACTGCTGACCACGAAACCGGCTACCTCAACGGTGCGGTGAACGGCACGGCTGACGAAGGCGCAACTGATGGCGCGACCGACGGTGCGACTGATGGCGCTGTCGACGAAGGCGCAACCGAAGGCGCAGCTGACGAAGGCAATGCTGCTCCCGCAGCTGCCGCTCCCGCACAGGCTGAAGAAGGCACCGCTTCCACCAAGCAGTGGGCTCCGATGACCGATACGAAGGGCACGCTCCCCATCGACAGCTGGAACTCGCCCCAGCACACCAACCACCTGGTTCCGTTCTTCGCCAAGGGAGCAGGGGCTGACACCATCAACGGCCACGTCAAGGGCACTGACCCCGTGCGCGGTGACTACATCGACAACACCGACGTCGCGAAGCTTTCCTTCGACCTTATGAAGGAAGCAAGCGACGACCCGTCCGACAAGCCCGGCGAAAAGCCTGAAGACGGCGGCGCCGACCAGCCCGCGGAAGAACCGGGCAAGGAAGAACAGCCAGGCGACGACGAACAGGGCCGCGAGCAGACCGAAAACGACGACGCATCGGCTGACTCGGACGACGACCCTTCAGAGGCACCTGCCGCTGCGGGCAGCAGCTCGAACACTGGCGGTTCACTCCCCCGCACGGGTACTGAAATCGGCACGGCTGCCGCAATTGCGGCAGGCCTGCTGGCAGCCGGTACCGCCGCTGTCGTCGCAGGTCGACGCAAGCGCGAAACGACGGATGCCTGAAACCAGGTTGATCTGACAGCATACTGACAGACAGTCACACGGTGGGCCCCGGAAACATTCCGGGGCCCACGTGCTTGCGCTCCACCTCGTCAGTCAATCCAACAGGAGCCGAACCTGCGCGTTACTGCGCAGCGATGCCGCGGTACTTCCGACCCACGCGAGCAGCTCGCACACCGTTGAGAATGACGATGATCTCAACGAGTTCGTGAACCAGCACCACCCCGGCGAGGTTGAGCACACCAAAGACAGCGATCGGGAACAGCGCAAGGACAGTCGCCAGCGACAGGGCGATGTTGACAGTCATAATCTTCCGGCCGCGGCGGGCATGTGCGAGGGCTGCCGGAATCAGCCGAAGGTCGCGCCCCGTCAGTGCGATGTCAGCTGACTCCACCGCTGCAGCCGAACCGGTGGCGCCCATCGCGATGCCGACCGTTGCGGTGGCGAGCGCAGGAGCATCGTTGATGCCATCGCCGACCATCGCGGTTGGCCGCCCTTCATTCAGCCCGGCAATAGCTGCCGCCTTATCGGCCGGAAGCTGTTCAGCACGCACTTCGTCAATGCCTGCGGCCGCAGCAATCGCCTGGGCGGTGCGACGGTTATCGCCGGTGAGCATGATTGTATTGATGCCCTCTTCGGCAAGCATCGCGATTGTCTCTTTCGCTTCCGACCGCAGCTCATCACGGGCACCGATAAGTCCGGCAACCTCACCGTCAGCTTCAACAACCACAACCGTCATACCGGCTTCGGCGAGCTCTTCAGCATCAGCGCTGAGGCCGCCCGGGTTGATCCAGCGCGGGCTGCCCACACGAACAGCTGTGCCCTGGACGGTCCCGCGAATGCCATGGCCTGCTTCTTCAATGATGTCAGCGGCCGCAGGAGCAGCGGGCACCGCCGCAGCGATTGCTTCGGCCAGTGGGTGTGTGCTTGTCGCCTCGACGCCGGCAGCCCACGCCACAACCTGAGCCTCGGTGATTTCCCCGGCCGTGCGGACCTCCGCAACCTCCGGGTGTCCGTTGGTCAGAGTGCCGGTCTTGTCGAAGGCCACCTGTTCCACAGCGCCGAAGCGTTCAAAGGCCGCACCGGATTTGATGACGATGCCGAATTTTGATGCCGAGCCGATGGCGCTGATGACGGTCACCGGCACCGCAATGGCGAGCGCACACGGCGAGGCAGCGACAAGCACAATGAGTGCGCGCTCAACCCATGTCCACGGGTCTCCGATGATGAAGCCGAACACTGCGACGAAGGCCGCGGCAATGAGTGAAATCGTCACAAGCGGACGGGCGATTCGGTCTGCCAACCGGGCTCGTGAGCCCTTGCGGGCATGTGCCTGCTCAACAAGAGCAACGATCTGCGTAAGCGAGTTGTCCCGACCATCCGCAGTTGCCCTGACCACGAGCGAACCCGAGCCGTTGACGGTGCCGGCCGCCACCTCGTCACCTGGTGCTGCCGCTACCGGGATTGACTCACCGGTAACGGCCGAGGTGTCAATGTGCGACTGGCCTTCAACGATCACGCCGTCGGTTGCGATCCGATCACCAGCACCGATGATCAGGCGGTCGTCTTCACGAAGGTTTGCCACGGGAACCGTGTGGACTTCTTCGCCGTGCATCACCCGGGCGGTCTGCGGAACCAGGGAAAGCAGTTCCCGCAGTCCCGCTTTGGCGCGGTCCATCGCGCGGTCTTCCAACGCCTCTGCAAGGGAGAAGAGGAACGCCAGCGCAGCCGCCTCGGCAACATGACCAAGTGCAACGGCACCGACCGCTGCGATCGTCATGAGCAGGCTGACGCCGATCTTGCCGCGCGCCACTCCCCTCAGGGCTCCCGGCACGAAAGTCCACGCGCCAGCCAGCAGAGCAATGGATTCGAGGATGGTCGCAATCAGCGTGTGGCCGGCAATGCCGAAGGCAAAGCCGCCGAGGAGGAACGCACCCGAAATTGCCGACGGCAGCAAGGCCGGGTCGCGCCACCACACGGGGGCTGTCTCAATTTCTTCGCCGGGAACGATGGGGCGGGTGGGGGCTTCTGCTGCACAGCACGCGGCGCTCATCAGGCACTCCTCAAAAAGGTGGACATATAAGCAACTGATTATATGTCCACCTTACAACATATAAGCGGCAGCTAATATGTTGGGGTATTGAGGTGACGTCAGAGGATCTTGTGCTTCTTCGACGAGAACTGGAAGCCGTGGGAGCCCTGCACGCAGATCACACCGGAATCGACGTTCGTGGTGCACTTAAAACCGTAGGCCTCGAGGACCTGACCGTACTGAAGGACAACCGTCGAGCCACTGTAGTTGTTGATATACGCAGTGTCGGTGAGCCCCTGAAACGCAGGCCCACTCCCCTGTTCCATGACGATGCCGTTCGGCTTGCCGTGCTCGCCGTCCGCATACTGAACCGAAGGAGCATTCGCCGGCGGGTTGCTCGACTGACAGCCGACATAGTCCTTCGAAATCATGCAGAAGTGCACTTTGGAAGGCGCCTGGAAGTAGTACGCGTCACCGATATATCCGGTTGCTTCGCGGAATGGTTCAGTCCCGACTTTTTTACCGCCCTTGAAGTAGCTGTTCAAGGAATTGCCCTCACTGCTGGAGCCGCCACTGCCGGAGCTCTTCGATTTCTTTGGAGCCTGTTTCTGGTCCTGCTGCTTAGGCGCGGGAGCACCACCGGTTGGGCGAATCGGCTCGTTGGGATCAGATTGCTCCTGACCGGAGTCTGATTCTTGACCGCTTTCAGTCTGGCTCGTCTCGGCTTGCTCTGGCTGGGCAATTTCAACTGACGGCTGGCTCGAACCGCAGCCAGCAAGGGCAAACACGGCAAGAACAGCACCCGCGGTGCGCAGAATCTTCATGGTGCAATTCTATCCGTTCACAATTCGCAATTCTTTGTCCTCACACGCTATGAAACCGCACGCACCCCCTGCCGAAATCAGCGAAGCGTGTACTTCTGCGAAGACACCTGCAACCCGTGTTCGCCCTGAATGCAGATGACGCCGAGTTCCATGTCCGTAGTGCACTTGAAGCCTTTGACATCAAGCACTTCGCCGTAGCCCAAAACCTTTGCCTGGCCGTCCTGCTTCAGGAAGGTCGTATCGCTCATTCCGAACATTTCAGCCTTTTTGCCGGCGTACATACGGGAAGCATTAGCAGGCCCATAACCGCCATCCGCCTGCTGGACTTCAGGAGCATTGGGCGGCGCAGCCATGTGCACACAGCCAACGAATTCAGCAGTGATCACACACTGGTGCTTACCCGACTGAGTCTGGAAGTAGTACCCGCCGTCAGCAAACACTGCTGTGGATTTGAATCCCTCGGGGTCGACTTTCTTGCCATCGAAGGATGCGCCCATCGCGCTTTCACCCGCGGGCTTCTCTTCTTCCTTCGGCTTTTGCGGCTCGTCAGAGTCCTGTGCTGGAGCGCTCTCCGTGGCCGCTTCACTCGGCGCTTCTTGCGCTGGGGTGTTGTCGCCAGTTGATACCGACGGCCCATCTGAGCCGCAGCCGGCAAGGGTCAGTGCAGCGGCAACAGCAATGGCAATGCGAACAGTCTTCATGCATTCATCCCTTATGAACTTTCCACGACTTTCGTACAGAATACGCACCCGCGGTCACTTCTGGTAGACCAGCCAACAACGCCCAGCGACAGTTTCATATAATGAGATGGTGGCTGCACAAGCCAGGGCTCGAGCACTTATCGAAGCCGCCCCTGCTGACATAGAGAGGACCGCAATGACGCAGACTCCAAACACACCCAAGAGAAACCAGAAGCTGCTCAAGAGCAAAGGCGACTTCAGCCGCGAGGAACTGGCCGCCTTCTTTGAAAGCCTTGCTGAGCGTGTCCGTGCCGGCGATATGACACTAGGCACCGGCGACAACGCTCTCGCCATGGATCTTCCCGGCGCGTTCCGCACGACAATGGAAGTCACCGACTCCCGTAAGCGCCGCGGAATTGAGCGTGAACTCGAAATCGAGATCGACTGGTACGTCGACGAAAACGGAAAGCCGATCGCGGAAGCCGGCCCCGCCTCGGGCTTCACAATCTCCTAACCCAGACTCACAATCGACCCCCTCAGCAATGCGCTGAGGGGCAACGCAGAGCCTCATGCAGACTCCCTTGCTTTCCCAAACCCTCGCCAGTGAAAGGGAGGGTTGGGCCAAAGCACCGACAGCAGAATCAGGCAACCCTCTACCTAATTGCCAACACTATAAGTAAGACTGCAAATTTTGCAGTCTTACTTATAGTGTTGAGCCATGACTTGGAGTCCTGAAACTCTCAACGCCACGCTTGCGCAGTTACGCGCCCGTCGTGGTGATAGCACCTCGATTGAAGTCAAACGCGGCACAGGCGGAGTACCCAGTATGGCTGAGACTCTGTGCGCCTTTGCAAATATGCCAAACGGTGGAACTGTAATACTCGGGGTGGACGAAGGCGATGCAGAGTTCACAGTTGTTGGTGTACAGGACATCGCGCAGTTAGAAGCTGGCCTGGTGAGTTCCGCAAGACACCGTGTCCGACCTGAACCGCATATCGAGTTCCAAACCGTTGAGATCGAGAAGAAACATGTCCTCATCGCAGCAGTATCACCTCTGCCTTTAGCTGACAAACCCGCAAGAGTCGGCGACAGAGCGTACCTTCGACAAGCCGATGGCGATTATCCGATGCACGCGCACGAAGAAAGGATGATCGAAGTTGCACGGCTGCACAGTGACGAGCAGGTCAACTACGACCTAGAACCAGCGAAGGGCCGCGACCGTGACGATCTGAACAGTGACCTCACGGACTTGTACGTGAATCAGGTCCGCTCCCGAGACCGACGGTTAGCTGACGAGTCCGACGGGCAGGTTCTGCGGCGCACTAACGTACTGACTGCGTCTGGCGAGCCCACTCTTGCAGGGCTGTACGCGCTCGGCGAGTACCCGCAGGGGCAATATCCGGCCCTGACAGTAACCGCGGCAGTACAGCTGGCGGGTGGTGAAGGACAGGCTCGAAACCGTAACCTCCAAGACTTCACCGGACCACTCCCAGTCCTGCTGGATGAGCTTCTTCAATGGGTTGAATCCAACCTGAACACCGATCACGTTTACCGTGGAGACGGTCATATGGAAACTGTTTCCGAGTTACCCCTGAACGCAATACGGGAATTACTCGCAAATGCCTTGGTCCACCGTGACCTTGGGCCGAACACGTTGGGCACTGGAAAACAGGTTCAAGTAAGGCTGACTGACAGAAGCCTGTTCATCCAAAGCCCCGGCGGCCTTAGGGGCGTTTCTTTGTCTCAGCTGGAAAGCGTCGAACACGCTCAAGCGGCTGTCAACCAGCGGTTGTACCACATTGCAAAACGCCTAACCACGCAAAACGGCGCATCGATAATCGAAGGAGAAGGCGGCGGCATTCGCGAGGTCTTTCGAACTACCAAGCAACGTGGACTGAGAGACCCCCAGCTCATTGATACCGGCGTCCAGTTCAAAGCTCTCCTGTGGCGGCCAACCAACAACCCGTGTTCTCCGGAAGTAGAAACCAGAAGAGACCCAAACGACATTTCTCGCGTTCTGGCAGCGACCCCGCTGAGCTCATCACCGACCAAAAATGAAGCTGACGTTCTCGGCGCTCTAGCGACTCGTGGTCCTCTTGACATTCATGAGCTGTCTGCAGCCACGAAACTGACAATAGGGCAGGTTCGCTACGCGCTGCGCAGGCCACTTCAGGAGGGCATCGTCACCATGGAAGGGCGCCAGGGCGTCAAGTCCACCCGCTACAGCCTCAACTGAGCTCAAAAGACTGCAGACTGTAAATCACACTTTAAATCTTTGCAGTGTGACTTACAGCCTAATTGCAGTCGAACTTCCAGAATAGAAAACGGCTCATTCAGGCCCCTCAGAGTGTCATCTGGGTCGCGCTGTCGAGCCGACCAGGTGGGTGTTGACGATGCCGACGGCTTCCATGAGCGCAAACATGGTCGTGGGTCCGACGAACACGAACCCTTTCTTGCGCAGTGCTGTGGCGAGGGCTTTCGATTCTGGTGAGGTGGTGGGCACCTCGTCTGCTGTTCTCGGGGTGGGGTGCTCCTCAGGCTGGTGGGCCCAGATGAGGTCAGCAAGTCCGCCATCGGCACGCAACGCCAGCGTTGCCTGCGCGTTGGTGATCGTGGCGTCGATTTTGCGTCGATTGCGCACAATACCGGCGTCTGCCATCAGGCGGTCCCGGCCTGCATCCGTGTAGGCGGCAACGACTTCAGGATCGAAACCGTCGAAAGCGGCGCGGAAGTTCTCGCGTTTGCGCAGAATCGTCAGCCATGAAAGGCCCGACTGAAACGCCTCTAAACTGAGCCGCTCAAACAGGCCCCGTTCATCCCGGACCGGCCGGCCCCATTCAGTGTCGTAGTAATCACGCAGCAGAGGGTCCGAGGCTGCCCACGCCGGTCGGATGACACCATCGTCGCCTGTGACGAGCGATTCATTCATGTGCCTGCCCCTCCTCAGCAACCCAACCCGGAAACCGCGCATACGGGCCTACCACCTCGAACAATGATATTCTGCTCGTTCATTCGAAAACTCAATGACGCGAACCGAACTATTCACGAAAGCAACCAAGTATGTCCGTTACCCCGAACCCCGATGAATCACATAACTCACCGGGGAATCAGCAGATGAACCAGCCATCGGCACAGGGGCACAGTCAGTACGAACAGCAGGGCTACCAGCAGCCTCAGCACGGCCAGCCCGGCTCAGGGCAGCACCAGCAACACGGCCACCAGCAGCCGCAGTACGGGCAGCAGGGCTACCAGCATCACGGTGCCAACGGCGGCGCCGCGCACGCATCTGCGCAGAAAAACCCGTACTTTGACTTCACCGGATACAAAACTCGGATGCCCAAGTCGTGGCCAAAATCAGCAGGTGAAGCGCTGCCGTCACTGCGCGGCGGATTCACCCAGATCTTCAAGACCGCCCACATGCCCATGGACGCCAAAATCGGCTACTGGATCTGGCTCTTGGGCTGTGCCGGCGCCATCGTCGCCTGGTGCTTCGCCGTCATCGCGATCCTGTTGGGTATTCTCATTAGCCCGTTGGTCCTCATTGGATCGGGAATGATGACTCTGTTCGGCGAATTCCGCTGGGGCGTCATCATCGCCTACTTCGCGACGATGATCCTGCAGCTGGTCATGATACTTCTGCAGCTGGCACTCACGCTGAAACTCCGCGAAGGCTCCGAATGGGCGCGAGCAGGACTGACAGCCGTCACTTTGCTCACCGTGGTCTATGGCATCATCCTCACCGTCACAGGGCTTGAGTCCGGTGGGGCCGACACGATTGCAGTGGCCATCATCTCGATCCTTCTGCTGGCGTTCTTCTGGATGCCGCAGGCCAACGCATGGTTCATCAGAACCACCGATGAAGCTGACCGGGCATCGGGCATGAACCCTTCGATGCACAGCTGATTCCAGCTTCGCAAAGCATTATTCGCCTCGCCTGAAGCGAGATACCGCATTCGGCTCATGTGCCTCTGATTCAGAGGAGCACGAGCCGAACTGCGTTTCAGAATTGTCCGACGGCAACTAGTCGAAAACCAGGGAGCGTTCTTCGGCCACAACCAGCACCTCGGCGCCCTTGAGAGCTTCACCGAGGACGTCATTGACCGCCCACTCGAGCGAGTCAAGGGCGTCTTCTCCCCCGCTGATGGCATCGACCTCGTGATCGTTCACTCGGATGAGCGCAGCCCCGCCGATGGGCACAACGCCATCATCGTCAGAGCCATGTTCTTCAACGATGCGCGCCCACGCTGAATCCAGCACGTTCGGCGTGATGACACGCACCCTGACGCGGTAAGCAAGGTCTTGAGTTGTGTGCCGATCAAACCAGTCGTCGGATACTTTCCAGATTGTCATGCCTCAAGTATCAGGCCGGACAGCAGACACTGCAATGAGCGTGGAGCTTCACCGTTCAATAGGAACAAGCCTCACAGACCGCTCAGCACAATATGCCGTGGCTATCAGTCGGCCGAATTCCACCAAAAACCCGTTACACCTAGCCCCTAACCTAATTTCGTATAACGATTAAGGCATGAAGACCATCAAAGGAAAGCCAGTCAGCGAAAAGCAGATCGAGGCTTGGGCGGCCGAAGCAGAACGCGGCTATGGCGTGGAGACCCTGCGCACTCGGGGGCGGAAACCTCGTGACGAGGCGGCGGCAAAGGTTGTCTCCATTCGCCTTTCGCCCAGCGAAATTTCTGATTTGGATAACTATGCCGCCGCCCACGGCTGGTCGAGGTCTCAAGCAATCCGCGAAGTATTGAAAAACGCAATCTAAGGTGGAAGTTCACCGGAGCGCAACCAAGCACGGCATAAAGCCGGAAGATTCTGTGATTGCAGCAACGTCAGGCGCGCCTTTAAAGCTCCGCTTGACGACGAGAACCCTCAACGGGAACTTCGCCTCGGATTCGACAGCTCAACACGACTGCTCGAGCTGGTTGTCCTTATTTGGGACGACGGCTCAGAAACCGCCATTCACTCGATGAAGGCTCGAAAACAGTACCGCACCCTGCCCGACTAATCGCCAAGATCGAGCCCTAAGAGTGATCGCGGCTGTTAATCAATGGAAAACCTCCAGCCCGCAATCATTGTCGAGTACTCTCACTCGGACCTATCGTCAGGCAACGTTGATGGTTTGAATCTGCTCAAGTTCGGAGAAGACCTTATCTTCTGCCACATCAAGGTCATACTGGGTCTGCAGCCCAAGCCAGAACTGAGGGCTCATACCAAAGAACTTCGCCAGTCGAAGGGCAGTGTCAGCAGTTATCGCACGCTTACCGTGAACGATCTCGTTGATTCGCCGAGGCGGGACTCCGATTGAGACCGCGAGCTTGTGCTGTGTAATGCCCAGGTCTTTAAGAAAGTCCTCCATGAGGACTTCTCCCGGGTGAACCGGAGGGAGCTTGTCAGTGGTAGCCAACGATCTCAACTTCTTCTGACCCCGCCTATCCCGCAAAGCGCGAAGCGCCAATAGCGCTGCACATTAAACCGGAATTCCACTGCGCTCTGTACCCGAACAACTTTTGGATCCGCGTCGTCAGTCGGTGACAACATGTTCATGCAGTGCCTCGGCCAGAGGAGGCAGATGAGCCTCAACGACATCGCGGACTACCTCGATGTCGACGCCGAACTACTGGTGCACCAGGATGTTCCGGAATCCCCGACTCTACGGCCAGGGGATCTCAGGGTGCGTGCCGGTGATCTCATCGGGAAGGTGGTTCACTGCTTCACCGATGATCTGGAGGTTCCGCTCAGCGGGGTCCATCTCGACGAGGATGTCGATGCCTGATCCAGCGGACGCGATGCCACAGGCCACGGATCCGAACGGCTTCGGGTTGGTCGCGCTGTACCGGTCGAGGAGCACCTGGAACTCGTCACAACGGGCAACGAGGAGCTCGCGCAGTGCGAGCGTCTCGGGCGTCATGACGGTCTCAGACATGGCGCTCTACACGTTCAACCTGAACTCCACCGAGTTCCGGTGGGTACAACCATACAGCGAACGGCTCCTACCTAACTGATGCTTCAAAGGACGAGCCAGCTAGTCCCATCCCAAGGTCATCAACTGAGTTCATCGTGTTGCTAAGCACGACCACCCCCTGCCCACGGCCGGGTTGGAGACTCATCCAGCTGCTGAAGCCACCGGTCATCCCGTTGTGCCACACCAGTGAGTCCTGGTCGATATGCCAGCCGTAGCCGATGTCCAGACCGTCTCTGGCAACGGCCGCCTGGTCCATCGCGGCCAAGCCCGGCGCGGTGCCGTCCAGCAGAGCCTGAAGGTATGCGTCATGTCAGCAAGGGTCGATCGAACACTGCCACTGGGTGCTTCAGCACCCAACGTCCATGGCGCGGATCGCCTCCCCCACATGACCGAGTAACCGCGAGGCGCATCTACTCCGAGCGACGTCGGATCTGTTGGAACGAACGTGTCGTTCATCCCCAAGGGTGCGAACAACCGTTCTTCAAGCAGTCGCGGAACACTCGTCCCCGCGTGGCGAGCCAGCGCCTGCCCGAGTAAGGAGTAGCCGAGATTGGAGTATGCGTATTTCTTTGGCCCCAGGCGAGACCGGCTCGCATCCGCAGTCAGACGCTCGAGATTCACCGACGAACTTGGGTCATGCACGAGCAACGGCCAGAGAGCAAGACCAGCGACGTTGCGGCATGTGCTCGCCATATTCGGCAGGCCGCTTGTGTGAGTGGCAAGCTCTTCAAGCTCAATGGCAGCCGCCTCGCTGTCCGCCAGATCAAAGAAGGCCCCCAGAGGGGTTCGCCGACCTATTTCACCGCGCTCCAGCATGTCAGCAAAGACCGCAGCCGTCATAGTCTTGGTGATCGAACCGATCTCGTACTGTGTATGACGATCTGCACCGAAATGAGCTTCACGGAGTACACCGTTGTCGATGACCGCGATACTGGCCCAGTCTCGAGGCCCTCGCGAACGTCGAAGAATCGCCTCGGCTTTACGAACGAGCCAAGGGTCGCCAGACGACTCGCGACACAAGCTCGGAGTTCTCACTCGGGCGAAGGCCTCAACAGCCACTACTCCCGCGACCACCAGACCGGACCCGATAGCCAGCCGCCTGCGAGAGCTCATGCGACCTCTAGGGGTTTGATCTTGGTTATCTGATCAGCCACACGCTCCTGCGCCAGCTCAAGCTCATAGCGACTCTGCAGATTAAGCCAGAACTGTGGCTCCACTCCAAAGTATCGCCCCAAACGCAACGCCGTGTCAGCAGTGATGGCGCGCTTGCCATGCACTATCTCGTTGATCCGCCGCGGGGGAACACCGATAGACACAGCGAGCTTGTGCTGCGTGATGCCGAATCCCTCAATGAAGTCTTCCATCAGAACCTCGCCAGGGTGAATCGGCGCGTAAAGCTTCTCAGTCATCATGCACCTCACTGGTAGTCCTCGATGATCACATTCTCCGGGCCGGCCTCGGTCCACACGAAGCAGATCCGCCATTGGCTGTTAATCCGAATGCTGTGCTGACCCTTACGGTTGCCCTTCAACGCTTCGAGCCGATTTCCCGGCGGAATGCGAAGCGAGTTGAGCGACACCGCGGCATCAAGCAGATGCAACTTCCTGTTCGCCGACTTGTGAATCCGCGGATCGATCCGAGGTGCCGGTTCACGCAACCACACGAGCTCCGTGTCACGGTCGCCGAAAGATCTGATCACATTTTAAGAGTGCAAGACATGACGCGGTGCGTCAATAGCGCTATACGTTAAACCGGAACTCCACAACATCGCCGTCAGCCATAACGTAGTCCTTGCCTTCCATGCGGACCTTGCCGGCTGCCTTCGCCTCGTTCATCGAACCGAGTTCATCGAGGTCCTCAAAAGACACGATCTCAGCCTTGATGAAGCCCTTCTGGAAGTCGGTGTGGATGACGCCTGCCGCCTCGGGAGCGGTCCAGCCCTTGCGGATGGTCCACGCACGAGCCTCCTTCGGCCCGGCAGTCAGGTACGTCTGCAGACCGAGAGTGTCGAAGCCAACGCGCGCCAGCTTGTCCAGACCGGGTTCGTCCTGACCGGTGGATTCAAGCATTTCGGCGGCTTCTTCAGGATCAAGCTCAATGAGTTCAGCTTCGAACTTCGCGTCGAGGAAAATCGCCTCAGCCGGGGCCACGAGTTCACGCAGCTGCTTCTGCATGTCCTCATCAGCCAGGCCCTCTTCATCAGTGTTGAACACATAGATGAAGGGCTTAGCCGTCATGAGCTGCAGCTCACTCAGCAGCGAAACATCAATCCCGGCCTCCTCTGCTCCCTGGAACAGAGTGGTGCCGTCCTCAAGAAGAGCCGCGGCCTCGTCCATGGCCTCGAGCACCGCTCCGTCAATGAGCTTGCGCTTGACGTCCTTTTCGATGCGCGGACGGGCGTTCTCCAGCGTCTGCAGGTCAGCCAGAATCAGCTCAGTCGAAATCGTGTCGAGGTCACCGGCCGGGGTCTCTGAGCCTTCAACCCGGGTGACATCCGGGTCGGAGAAGGCGCGGGTCACCTGGCAGATGGCATCGGCTTCGCGAATATTGGCCAGAAACTTATTCCCCAGTCCCTCACCTTCCGAGGCGCCCTTGACGATGCCCGCAATGTCCACGAAGCTCACGGTCGCCGGCAGGATCTTCTCGGAACCGAAGATCTCCGACAGGCGGTTCAGCCGCGGGTCGGGCAGCGGAACAACACCCACGTTCGGGTCAATCGTTGCGAACGGGTAGTTCGCCGCGAGAACTTCAGCACGGGTCAAAGCGTTAAACAGGGTCGACTTGCCCACATTGGGCAGTCCCACAATTCCAATAGTCAAAGCCACGCGGACATTTTAGCCCGCGACCGGCTCACGGTCGCCTCCGGGCGGCAAACGAGGCGAGAGGCCAATGGCACAATCTCCTCATGGCTTCCCAGGTCTCCCATGAACAGCTCGCCAACGCACTTCGCGAACAAGGTATGCGACTTCTGCCGGAAATCATCGCCTACGTGCGGCGTGAGTCTCCGATGTACATCGACGTCACCGATACCGAGATCGAAGACTCACTCAAGCAGAACGTAGAAATGTGCATACGCTCAATCGGCCCCAACAGCGGAAACTCAGATTCATACTTTATGAGGTGGGCACAGATCTCACGTTCGCGATTTGAAAAAGGAGTCCCTCTTGAAGAGATCTTTCAGACCTATCGCCACAGCGTCGAACGACTCGTAGAGATACTCATAAAACTGCTTGACCAAGGCGGATGCTCTGCGCGCGAACAAGCCGAAGCCATCAGCAGCGTGTGGAAGTCAGCAAATGCCTACACCGTCAAACTGGCAAACGTTTATAACCATCATCAGCAGCTTCAGGCGTCCCAGAGCCAGGCACAAAAAGAGATCATCTTCGACACGGTCAAAAACGGCTCCCCATTCGGTCCCAGCGCCTATGCAGCTGCCCAGTTCTTCCACCTGAACGAACGGGCGGAGTACAGCTATTTCATTGCCGCGTTTTCTCCCGAGGCTTCGCTTCCAACATACGAATCATTGCGCATGGTGGAAGCTCGTTTGACCAACGGGCGTGGAGTCTGCACCGCCACAGCTTTCACGATCGAAGGATTCTCTACGGAGCATCTGACTTTTCCCGAGGCAAGCATGTCGGTAGGGCCACCCAGGCTTCTCCCCTACCTCCACGAGTCGTTCCGCACCGCGGAGCAGATCACTCGCACGTCCAAGGCCCGCAAACCGGGACTGCATCGCCTGAGCGATGTTGGATGGCGACTTGCTGTACGCGCGTACCCTGATGTCCTCCACCTTTATGAGAAGAAATACATCACCCCCCTCCGGCGAGGGAAAGCCGATGTCAAATCTCTTCTTGACTCACTCGATGCTTATCTGATTCACAACGCGAGCGTGACTGCCGCAGCAGCCACCCTTCATTGCCACCCCAATACTCTTCGCTACCGACTGTCGCGCTTCGAAGAGCTCACCTCGTGTTCCATTGAACACACCGAAACTCGCATAGAACTTGCTTGGCTGCTCGAATCGATGAAGGCGAAAGACCAGCCGATCAACTGAACGTTGTCTTCTCCCACAAGACAGTGCAGGAACTTATGTAGCAACAACCAATACTGTATTCGCGGCAAATCTCTAGCATTGTCCCAGCGTGGCGTTGCGCTGTCGATTGCAAAGGAGCAACCGTGAAGTTTTTGTCTAAGAGCCTCAACATACTAGTGGAGAGGTACCTGCCTAGCGCCTACCTATTCGCTCTCATCCTCACCATCGTGGCTGTAGCCATGGGCATGACCTTAGGCGGCGCGAGCCTTCCAGAGATAGCGGAGATGTGGTACGGGGGCTTCTGGAACTTCCTCGAATTCGGTATGCAGATGGTGATCGTGCTTGTAACCGGATACGCGCTGGCGCAAGCACCACTGGCTAAGCGCCTTCTAACTAAATTCGCTGAAGTTCCGAAAACGCAGTTCGCAGCCCTCACCGTGGTCATAGTTGTGTCTGCTGGGCTTGGAATCATCAGCTGGGGTTTGGGCTTCGTAGCCGGCACTATTGTTTCGATCGAAGTTGCTCGTCGTACACAGACCGCAGATTTTCGTCTGCTTGTAGCCTCATCCTATTCAGCGGTGATCGCCACCCAGCCTATGTCGCTTGCACTTACTGCCCCGCTTTTGGTGAACACTCCCGAACACCCGCTGGAGGACAAGATCGGTCTGATTCCCGTCACACAGACAATTTTCAGTCCGACCATGCTCACCATCTCGATCCTCGGGTTCATCGGCGTTTACATCGCTTTTGCTCTCATGGCCCCGCGAGCAGAAGAAGTGGTCCCCTTTAAGGGCCGTCCCGCAGACGTCACAGAACAAAGCAAGCCGGATACCGCCGCTGAAAAAATCGATAACAGCATCATCATCAACACTGCTGTCGTCATACTCGGGATCACCGCAATTGCTCTCTATTTCATTGCGAACGGGTTCAATCTCGAACTCAACATCATGAACTTCATTTTTCTGATTGCGGGAATCTGTCTGCACGGGAGCCCAGCGAAGTATGCCAAGTGCATTACCGACGGGATTCCGGCAGCCTCTGGCATCGTGCTTCAGTTCCCTTTCTACGCCGGGATCATCGGAATTATGGCCGGGTCCGGGCTGATTGTGCTCATCGGTCAGTGGTTTGCTGGCTCTTCCGGTTTCAGAGTGCGTGACGCGGTCT
>NZ_KV789365.1:0-1976 GCF_001807555.1 Brevibacterium sp. HMSC08F02
AGTGCGGGTGTGGCACTGGTTAGTATCAGATTCTTCGGTATGGACGGTTCTTCACTGGTACGGGAATATCAACCCGTTGTCCATCGACTACGCCTGTCGGCCTCGCCTTAGGTCCCGACTAACCCAGGGCGGATTAACCTAGCCCTGGAACCCTTGGTCATTCGGCGGACGGGTTTCTCACCCGTCTTTCGCTACTCATGCCTGCATTCTCACTCGTATAGCCTCCACGACTGAATCACTTCGCAGCTTCACCGGCCACACGACGCTCCCCTACCCAAAAACACCCGAGTTATCGGTTACATGTTTTTGCCACAACTTCGGTGGTGTGCTTAAGCCCCGCTACATTATCGGCGCGGAATCACTTGACCAGTGAGCTATTACGCACTCTTTCAAGGGTGGCTGCTTCTAAGCCAACCTCCTGGTTGTCACTGCAACTCCACATCCTTTTCCACTGAGCACACGCTTAGGGACCTTAGTTGATGGTCTGGGCTGTTTCCCTCTCGACTACGAAGCTTATCCCCCGCAGTCTCACTGCCACGCTGACTTCACGGCATTTGGAGTTTAGCTGACGTCAGTAACCCTCGCGGGCCCATCAGTCATCCAGTCGCTCTACCTCCGCAAAGCACCACGTGACGCTGCACCTAAATGCATTTCGGGGAGAACCAGCTATCACAGAGTTTGATTGGCCTTTCACCCCTAACCACAGATCATCCCCCCAGTTTTCAACCTAGGTGGGTTCGGGCCTCCACGCCGTCTTACCGGCGCTTCACCCTGTCCATGGCTAGATCACTCCGCTTCGGGTCTAGGACACACGACTCACACGCCCTGTTCGGACTCGCTTTCGCTGCGGCTTCCCCACACGGGTTAACCTCGCCACATGCCACTAACTCGCAGGCTCATTCTTCAAAAGGCACGCCATCACCCCACAAGGAGGCTCTGACGGATTGTAGGCACACGGTTTCAGGTACTCTTTCACTCCCCTCCCGGGGTACTTTTCACCATTCCCTCACGGTACTATCCGCTATCGGTCACCAAGAGTATTTAGCCTTACCAGGTGGTCCTGGCAGATTCACACGACATTCCACGAGTACCGTGCTACTCGGGCACCAACACACACAAACCAGCACAGTTTCAGCTACGGGACTCTCACCCACTCCGGTCAGGCTTCCCAACCTGTTCACCTACCACACTGCATCCATGCCCCAGCCATGCTGAACTAGGACGATTGGCCCCACAACACCGCGCATGCAACACCAGCACGCTTGACACACACACGGTTTAGGCTCTTCCGCGTTCGCTCGCCACTACTAACAGAATCATTATTATTTTCTCTTCCTATGGGTACTGAGATGTTTCACTTCCCCACGTCACCCCCAACAAGGCTATACATTCACCCTGTGGTCACTACGCACAACACGCAGCGAGGTTTCCCCATTCGGACACCCTCGGATCACAGCTCGTTTACCAACTCCCCGAGGCTTATCGCAGATTACCGCGTCCTTCATCGGCTCTTGATGCCAAGGCATCCACCATGCGCCCTTGAACACTCACCACCCCACACAGGCACACACAAACCCCAAAAGGCTCACATGCGCGTCAGGGTGACAAGACGAATAACACAAGAAACACAAAAACAAACAAAATCACAACAACCACACACAGTGTGATTGCCAGATGCTCGCGTCCACTATTCACAAAACAAACAACCACCACACACCCAAACCACCACCCCCAACACAGGGATGACAATCCACGGCAGTGGAAAGAGACAACAACCACACACCCAACGAGCGTGCGGGCCTGTTCTCCCACAACCCAACAGCGTGCCTGCCCACACCCACACACCACACACAAGCACTCCATCCACGAGCACCCTGAGCAGCACACAAGTGCAGAAGTTTCGCAGTGTTCCACCCATGAGCACCCCACACACCCACCATGGATGTCAGGGCTTACCACAACACACCCCACAACCA
>NZ_KV789366.1:0-33385 GCF_001807555.1 Brevibacterium sp. HMSC08F02
GCCTGCCGCGTCCGCGCGGACGCGGCAGGCGCACGTCATCTTCTGATCAGTGACTGAAGTCAGAGATCAGAAGATGCCCGATGTGGTGGTCTTGTCCAGGCCGTCGACGACGAACGACAGTTCGCCGATTGCCTTGCCGTCGAGGTCGGCGAGGTTTTCGGCCAGGTCGATGAAGCGCTTCTGTTCGGAGTCCGACACGATGCCGTCGGCAAGCGTGTGGAACTTCTTGATGTAGTCAGCGCGCTCGAACGGACGTGCACCGTTGGGGTGAGCGTCTGCGACAGCGAGTTCGTCGACGAGGGTCGAGCCGTCTTCGAATTCGATTTCCACGCGACCGCCGAAAGCCATTTCGTCCGGGTCGGTCGAGTGGTAGCGGCGGGTCCACTCGGGGTCTTCGCGGGTTTCGATCTTGTGCCACAGTTCGACCGTTTCGGGACGTCCAGCACGCTCCGGTGCGTAGGAGTCGTTGTGGTGCCAGCCCTGGTCTTCCATGGCGACGGCGAAGATGTACATGATCGAGTGGTCGAGGGTTTCGCGCGAAGCCTTCGGGTCCATCTTCTGCGGGTCGTTTGCACCCGTTCCGATCACGTAGTGGGTGTGGTGCGAGGTGTGGATCGTGATCTTCTTGATCTTCGAGAAGTCGTCGATCTGCTTGCCCATCTTGCGGGCGAGGTCGATGAGAGCCTGCGCCTGGTATTCGGCGGAGTGCTCCTTGGTGTAGGTGTCCATGATGGCGCGCTTGCTTTCGCCCTTGCCAGGCAGCGGGACGGTGTAGCGGGCTTCCGGACCGGACAGGATCCAGGCGATGAAGCCGTCTTCGCCTTCGTAGATGGGGTTCGGGGCGCCCTCGCCGCGCATTGCGCGGTCAACCGATTCGATTGCCATCTTGGCGGCGAATGCGGGTGCGTGCGCCTTCCAGGACGAGATTTCGCCCTTGCGCGACTGGCGGGTTGCCGTGGTCACGTGGAGTGCCTGGCCGATGGCCTGGAAGATGACTTCCTTGTCCAGGTGGAGCATGGCGCCGATGCCGGCTGCCGAAGCGACACCGAGGTGCGCCACGTGGTCGATCTTGTGTTCGTGCAGGCAGATGCCCTTGACCAGGTCGACCTGCATTTCGTATGCGGTGGCGATGCCGTTGATGAGGTCCTTGCCGCCGATGCCCTTGTGCTGGGCAACTGCGAGGACGGCCGGGATGTTGTCACCGGGGTGCGAGTACTCCTTCGCGAGGAAGGTGTCGTGGAAGTCGAGTTCGCGGACTGCAACGCCGTTTGCCCATGCTGCCCATTCGGGGGACACGCGGTAGTCGGTGGCCAGACCGAAGATGTTGGCACCGGGAGCCAGCTTGTGCGGCATGGCCTGCTCGCGCGCCGAGGTGGGGGCCTTGCGGTGGACCGATGCGGCGGCAACGGCGGCGTTGTCGATGACGCGGTTGATGACCATGTCCTGAACGTCAGCGTCGACCGGAACCGGGTCGACGGCAACTTCGGCCATCTTGTAGGCGAGCTGGTCTTCGTGTGCCAGCTTTTCCGAGCTCTTGTACGTGCGTACTTCGTGGTTGATCATGGGTTCTCCTCTGGGTCGACCATGGTCGCGAAGGTGCGCGGGGGTGCGCACCCCGAAAGTATCTTGATATCAAGATAAGTCTAGCGTGACCGACAACGCACTGTGCAACCGGCCACACACTTTGATCCAGGTCTCAGTTTCCGGACGTGCCGGACCCCATGCGCGGCGCGGATCCCGTAGTCTGCGTGTGTTCAGCGAAACAGCCTCCCGCGGCCCAGGAACCAGCCAGCGTCGAAAGGATGCCGAAATGACAAGCACTCCCGCCATCAGCCGCCTCGAACTGCGAAACCTCATTGAGCGCTCCTTTGTCGAAGACGCACCGGCCGGCGATATCACGGCACAGACCTTCATTCCCGAGTCTGCTCTCTTCACTGGTGTTGTGTCCGCCCGCGAACCGGGTGTGATGGCCGATGGCGGAGTCTTCGCCGAAGTCATGACGGCTGCCGCTGAAGAAAGCAGGACCGCGCCGGTCGAGGTCGAGGTGCTCGTTGCCGACGGGCAGGAGTTCACAACCGGCGACCACCTGATCCGCATGTCGGGACCTGCCCGCGCGGTCCTGTTGGGCGAGCGCCTGGGGCTGAACCTGCTGCAGCGCATGTGCGCAATTGCCGCTGTCACCAAGAAGTTCACTGACGAGGCGCAGCGCGGCTTTGCGCGCAGCTCAAGCAAGCAGGGCTCTGTTCGGGTTGCGGACACCCGCAAGACCACCCCGGGCTTGCGGTTCCTGGAGCGCTACGCCGTGCGCTGCGGTGGTGGACACAATCATCGCCGCGGACTGTCTGACGCCGTAATGCTGAAAGACAACCACCTGTCGCTGCTGGGCGAAGGAGACGCGCTCGCGGAAGCTCTGCGCGCTGGTATCGCTGAACTGGGCCACACCGTGCACGTCGAGGTGGAAGTCGACCGGCACGAACAGATCGAACCGGTGGTTGCAGCTGGGATCGGCACCATCATGCTCGACAACTTCACTCCCGATCAGCTGCGGAAGGGAGTTGAGCAGGTGGCCGGCCGCGCCGTTGTGGAAGCCAGCGGCGGCGTCAACCTGAACACGATTGCCGACATCGCGGCCACCGGTGTCGACGTCATTTCAGTCGGCGCTCTCACCCACTCTGTTGTCAACCTCGACCTGGGACTTGACGCACTCGACTGAACCACCCCATCGGAGCGGTTTCTGCCGCTACGATGGCCCCATGACGCGCACCGCTCTGGACTACGACGACAACTGGTTCTCCGCAGACGAACTGGCCTACCTTCGCCGTCGCCTGCCGATCACCTACGTGCACGCCGTGCCGCTGCTGCTGGGCCAGGCCGGCGAAGTCGAACGCATCGGCCTGCTCATGCGCCAGTCGGAAGGCCGGCTGGGACGCGAACTCGTGGGTGGGCGCGTCAAGTATCACGAGCCCCTGCGAGCGGCCCTTCAGCGGCACCTCGAAAGCGATCTGGGCCCGCTGGCACTCCCCCGCCTTCCAGAGTCCCTCACCCCGTTCCACGTGGCGGAGTACTTCCCGACCGAGGGTGAGTCCCGCTATTACGATCCGCGGCAACACGCGATTGCGCTGTGCTACACGGTTCCCGTCACCGGCGAATGCCAGCCCAGCCAAGACGCGCTGTCAGTCGACTGGTACACGCCCGCCCAGGCACTGGCCGACACTGTGGCCGAAGACATGGCGCACGGCCAGCACAGTATTGTGAAACTCGCTCTGGCACACTGCGGCGTGCTCCCGTAAGCAGCGGTTCTGCGCAGCGGGTGACTGCCGATCGGAGATCTTCAGATGACCTATGACGATGCGGCATGGTTGACGAGCCGAGAGCCTTTGCAGGTCGATGTGCTCGGACTGAGCCTGACCACACGAATACCAGATTTCGGCAACATGTCAGCTGCGGCGATTCTCCATCCTTTTGAGGACGAGAACGGCCAACCGCTCAAATGGCTAGAGGCTGACAAGTCTCGAGGCGCGGACGCAATCGAACTCTCAGCGGGACGGAATCGATTCTCACCTACTACTGGGGAACTGGATCATGCTCAAGCGAAGATCCTGCTGCAGATTCTGTGCCCCGTTCGGACATCTGTGCACCTTGGCTTCAGCGCGGATGTTCTTGTTACCCCGTCCTCACCGCACACCGGTATGCATCGCAACGCAGAAGGCAGGATCATCGCATCTGATCAACAACTTGTGGCTGTCGGCGGTGAACGGTTCCTCATGTGCCAGTTCACTGGTACGGGTCTTGAGCTGATGGAGTCGCTGTGTACAGCTGATGGTTGGATCGAGTGGCCTAACTTGATGTGGGCCGATGACAGATTCTGGATGCTCGATTCGCATTGGGATGCGCCGTTCACCGTCGTAGCCGCTGACGTGGAGACAATAGACCGCATCTCGTCATGCCCTGGGCTCGACTCTGTAAGGGTTCGCTGAACGTTCGGATGACTTCTTTGACTGGATCACCGTCCCGGTCAGCACACCTACCTCGTGGGTGCGTTCCTGGGCACCTCGGTCGGCGCCTAAAACAGCCCCGCAGATGCAAAAGGTGTGAGCCGCGAACACAGTGTTCGCGGCTCACACCTTTTCTGCACCCAGCTGCTGGCCGGGCGTGACGATCAGCTGCGCATTAGTTGGGGCGCAGCGGCAGGCCGTTGGAGTCCTTGGCGTTGCCCGCCAGCATGATGATGCCGTCGATCAGACCCCACAGCGAACCGAGGCCCAAGGTGACGAACGTGACGATCAGCTGCGCAACACCCAAGCCGATGTGGCCGGTGTAGAAACGGCCGACACCGAAACCGCCCAAGAGGATGCCGAGCAGACCGGCAACCAGCTTGGACTTTTCGCTGTAGGGCAGGCCCGACACCGGGTCATAGCCGTAGGGAGCACCGGGTGCGCCGGCACCTGGGCCGGGCTGGCCGTATCCGGCCTGGTGAGTGCCGGGCTGGCCGGGCTGGCTGTAAGCCGCCTGCTGGTCCTGACCCGGGTAGCCGGCGCCGGGCTGGCTGTATGCACCGTTGTCAGCCGGCTGGCTGTGGGCGGACTGCTGGCCCTGAGCCTGGTTGTCCGCTGCCGGCTGGCTGTACGGGTCGTAGGCTGCCGTCTGTCCAGCATCAGTCGGCTGGCTCGCTGGAGCAGCTTCCGGTGCCGGCGGGGCGGCCGGTTCCTGCGGCTGTTCGTACGGCGAACCGCTGTCCTGCCCGAAAGCAGCGTTGCCTTCTGCGTTTTCCGGATTGCTGCCGTATGGGTCGTAGGGCGGCTGAGCCATGTTCTCCTCCGTCAAGTTTGCTGAATGACTGGACAAAATTACCGGGACAAAATGTACCTGGCGTCACAGTCAGGTTACATAAACATGACAGCAGCCGCCTAGATTTTCGCGCCTTTGAAACTGCGCTCACGGCTGGCCTATTGGGTCGCTGCTGACTCTGAAACGGAACACAACACGACACCGACCGAGCACATGCCGGGACAAAAAGTAGTTAACTGTGAATCATGGATCTGCTTATCGTCTATGTAGCCACGGTGTTTCTGTGCGGCCTCGCCGCCTGGGCTGTCCGGCTTCCTCCGCTCATCGGCTTCCTCGCGGCCGGGTTCATCCTCAATGCGCAGGGTGTGGAGCAGATGCAGGCGATGGAGGTCCTGGCCGACATCGGCGTCACGCTCATGCTTTTCGCCATCGGCCTGCGCTTAGACCTGAAAGCCCTCACAGACAAGGCCGTGTGGTTCACCGCCGGCGCTCACATTGTGATCATGACCGCGATAAGCGCCGCTTTCATCACAGCCTTGAACATTCTCGGCGCTTTCGGTCCCACAGACCTTCAGGTCGCAGTGCGCATCGGCGTGGTCCTGGCCTTCTCATCGACGATCGTTGTCATCAAGATCCTGCAGGACCGGGGTGACGAACAGTCCCTCTACGGCAATATCTGTGTGGGCATCCTCATCATGCAGGACATCGCCGCCGTCATATTCATCAGCATTCTGCGCGGCGAAGCACCCAGCGCGTGGTCGCTGAGCCTGGTGGTGGTCATTCCGCTTCTCATGGTCGCCACCCGCCGCTGGTACAAGCTCGGCCACGGTGAACTTGGTGCTCTCTTCGGCATCGCAATGGCCCTCATTCCCGGTTACGCGCTGTTTGAGTTCTTCGGCCTGTCAGGCAGCTTGGGAGCTCTCATCATGGGCCTCGTCCTGGCCCGCTCCCCCGGTGCCGAACAGCTGTCACACGCTCTGTTCACGTTCAAGGAGCTCATGCTCGTTGCGTTCTTCGTCAACGTCGGCTTCATGGGCCTGCCCACCATGCAGAACCTGGTCGATGCATTCCTGCTTCTGCTGCTCATCCCCATACAGGCAATCCTGTTCTGGGCAATCCTGTGGTACTTGGGCCTGCGCAACCGCACAGCCGTGCTGGCAGCGCTTCTTCTGGCGAACTATTCGGAGTTCTCGCTCATCATCGCCGCTATGGGAGTCGACAGCGGTTGGCTGGACACCCGCTGGATGCTCTCACTCGTCTTGGCGGTTTCTCTGAGCTTCATCGTGTCCGCTGTGCTCAACCCGCAGTCGGTTTCCCCTGCAACACATCTGGCTCAGCGCCTGCCCACGCGTCCGCCCCACCTCATCCACCCTGAAGACCGGCCCATCGACCTGGGCCAGGCACGGGCGCTCATCCTGGGTATGGGGCGCGTGGGTCAGGCCTGCTACGCGGAGCTGACGGGGATTCTCGGCGATGAACAGGTTCTGGGCGTCGAGCACGACCCCGTGCGCGTGCGCGAACTTCAGGGGAAGGGCTGCAACGTGGTGGAAGGCGACGCTACCGACATCGACTTCTGGGCGCGTGTCAAAGCCGCCCACCAGATCGACATGATCATGCTCGCCATGCCCGCACAGCACGCCAATGTCGACGCCGTGAAGGAAATCCGCGCTTCTCACGTTGACACTGAGGACACCACAATCGCATCGGTGGCCATGTACATTGAAGATGTAGAAGAGCTCAACGAACTGGGCCTCGACGTGGTTGTCCACCTGCAGGACGGTGCCGGCGAAAGCCTTGCCGAACGCACACTCATCAAGCACGCCCGCACAAAGGAGCAGTGACAGCGGGAGTCAGGAGCTGGTGACCACGGTGGTCGAGGCTGCAATGGCGGCACTGGCTGCCACAATGGCGGCTTCGTCTGCGGCTTTCTTGATGGCCTTGCGCACCGCACTGTCCGCGGCCGAAGCTTCTGCGGCCTCCTGCGCCTGTTTGATGAGCTCCTTGCGGTTCGGGGCAGAGCCGTCTATCGCGTGGTCCACTTTCTTTCCTGCAGCCAGCAGCCCCAGAAGCGCGCCCGTGTGTTCATCGACTTTCGGTGCAGTGGCAATGGGCCCGGTGTCCAGCTGACGTGCAATTGACTGCCGCAGCTCATCACCCGTAACCCCATCAGCCAACCGCCACGCGGTGCCGGCTGGGATGAACAGGAACTTCTTCTGCTTTGAACGCACAGTCCCCTGCCTCTGCAGCCGCTCCATGAGCGAACCGTGCAGGTCCTTGGTGAGTGCTTCAATTGCTTTCTGCGTGGTCAGCGGTTTTGTGCTTTTGTCCTGCGCTTCCGTCAATCGGGCAAGCGCAGCCGTAAGAAACGGATCCGCGGGTGCCGCGCCGTCTATGATTTCCACCCGCGGTTTCTTCTGGTCAGGATCCGGCACGGCCACAGCACCAGCCACGAGGAGATCAGAGAACACCGCCCCGGCGAGCATCGCATCGACATCTTTGCCGACGGCCACGGGGCCTTCAGGTTTGCTGAGCAGAACAATGAGGTCATCAACGAGCAGGCTCATGTTCCAACTGTACTCAGCTGAGCTCAAAAGAACAGGGGTCTTCAGAGAAGACCCGGGTGAGGAAAAGGCACGAGGCGGAGCTGACCCTCGTGCCTTTTCTCATGACTTCCGCTCCTGTCGTCAGTCCTCCGACTGCGGCGGATTCTTTTTGCGCATGGGCAGCAGAGCAGGTGCCGTACGCTCAATGCGGTAGTCAATCCGGTTGTCCAGGCTCTCTTCCCATTCGCGGCGCATACGGTCAGACCAGTCCTCGTCCGGCACCAATCCGCCTTCGGAAAGGTCGTCGACAACAGCCTCGCGCACGTGCTCGGTGAGTGCCTGCGCGCGGCCAAGCAGACGCTGACGCTCGACCAGCTTCTGGTCGAGCTTGAGCGAACGCAGTGTCGCAAAGCACATCAGCAGCAGAATGATGCTGAACGGCAGAGCAGTGGCGAGCGCACCCGCCTGAATCGATTCGAGACCGCCGGACAGCAGCAGGGCGATGGCGATCGCACCTTCAAGGAACGCCCACAGGACACGCGTCCACAGCTTCGGATTGGGGTGACCGCCCGAACACAGCATGCACACAACCAGCGAACCGGAGTCTGAGGAGGTGATGAAGAAGATCGTCACCAGAATGATCGCGATGACTGACAGCACACTGCCCAGCGGAAGCGTGTTCAGCACCTGGAAGAGCGCGCTTTCGGCCACAACGCCTTCGCCGGATGCTTTATCCCACAGGTCGCCGACCGTCAGCTGGCGCAGAATGCCGGTCGAACCCATCACCGAGAACCACAGGAAGCCGACCGCTGTGGGCACGAAGATGACGCCCATGATGAATTCGCGAATTGTGCGGCCGCGAGAAATGCGGGCGATGAACACGCCGACGAAGGGTGCCCACGAAATCCACCAGCCCCAGTAGAACAGGGTCCAGGAGGAAGCCCAGGTCTGGCCGTCATCGCCAGTGTAGGTGGCGGTGTCCATCGTCATGTTGAAGAAATCGGCCAGGTAGAAGCCGAGTGATTCCACCAGGTTGCGGAAGATGAACACGGTCGGACCCAGAATGATGATCGAAATCAGCAGGACTCCGGCCAGGGTCAGGTTTCCGGTCGAGAGCCACTTAATGCCCTTGCCCAGGCCGCTGACCACGGATGTCGTAGCAAGGAGGGTGATGACCACGATGAGCACGACCAGCAGCGTTTCGCTCACTTCGCTGATCAGGCCCATCGACTGCACACCAGCAGCAATCTGCTGGACGCCCAGTCCCAGCGACGTGGCGACGCCGAAGATGGTTCCCATGACAGCGACGACGTCAACGGCATCGCCCAGCCAGCCGTGGACGCGCTTGCCCAGGATCGGTTCGAGTGCCCAGCGGATCGACACGGGGCGTCCGCGGCGGTGAATGCCGTAGGCCAGGGCCAGGCCGATGATGGCGTAGATCGACCACGGGTGCAGGCCCCAGTGGATGAAGGTTTGGGCCATGCCGTGTTTGGCCAGCTGTTCAGGCCCGCCTTCCCAGCCGGGCTTCGGGTCTGATGTCGCGTAGATCAGCGGTTCCGCCACACCGTAGAACACCAGTCCCACACCCATGCCCGCTGCGAAGAGCATGGAGAACCAGGGGATCAAGCCGAACTCGGGTTCTTCGTTGTCTCGTCCCAATCTGATTCCGCCGTACTTGCTCAGCCCGAAGTACAGGGCGAAGACGATGAAAATGGCCACCACGAGCATGTACCACCAGCCGAGCGCACTGACGATCCACTCCTGCGCGGTGGTCAGAACGCTGCCGGTGGCGTCTGGCAGTGCGATTGCGGCGATCGTGATGATCGCTGTGATGATGAGCGAGGGCCAGAAGACTCGCGGGGTGATGAAGCCGCGGCCGATTTTCACGCCCTGGGCGCGAAGCTGACCCACGATGCGCAGGTCGGCGGCCTCGTTGTCAATGGGGCGGATTTCGCCCGCTTCAGGGTCAAGCGGGTCGACCAGCGCTGCGTTCTGAGATTCGCTGAGCCGGTCCTCCAGCGCAACTCGATCATGAGATCGGACTGATCCGGCTGGGCCGTCGGACTGATCTGGCCGTGTGGAATCCGCTGAGCGATCCGAAGCCGTGGAGTCGTCCGGTGTCGGATCGGCCGAGTTGTCGGCGGTCATCCTTCGTTCTCCTCTGCTGTCAACTGGTGACTGGTCAGATATCCACACTACACACACGGATTTCGCAGGGTCTTTGCAAAGCGACGCATCCCGGCACAACAACCAGGCTTCCGGCCGCTGTCGAGGTGGAGGTCAGGCCGGTTTGATTCCCTCTGTGTCAGTGCCTCATGGCACGCTGTGCATATGACTTACGAATGCACGGACTGCGGCTACCGGAGCCCCAAATGGCTGGGCCGCTGCCCCAAGTGCGGGGAATGGGGAACTTTGGAAGAGGCTGTCCAGCTGGGAGCCTCTGCCAAGACGAAAGCGGCTAAGCCCACAGCGCTGACAGCCGCTAAGCCCATGACTGAAATCGACCCTGCCTCGGCCCGTGCGCGCTCCACGCAGGTAGATGAGCTCGATCGTGTGCTCGGCGGCGGCTTTGTTCCCGGCGGGGTTGTTCTGCTGGCCGGAGAACCCGGCGTCGGCAAGTCCACTCTGCTGCTCGATGTTGCCGGCAAGGCCGCGGCGGCCGGGCAGCGGGTCCTCTACGTCACGGGCGAAGAATCGCAGGGGCAGGTGCGCGGTCGCGCTGAGCGAATCGGTGCGGTGCAGGAGCACCTCCTGCTGGCAGCAGAAACCGATCTGGCCACGGTGCTGGGCCAAATCGAAGCGGTTTCCCCTGACCTGCTGATCGTCGACTCCGTGCAGACAGTTGGTTCATCAGAAGTCTCCGGTGTTCCCGGCGGCGTCACCCAGGTTCGGGAAGTCGCGGCGTCCCTGATCCGCGAAGCCAAAGTGCGCGGACTGCCCACCATCCTTGTTGGCCATATAACCAAGGACGGCAATGTTGCCGGACCGCGGATCTTGGAGCACCTGGTGGATGTCGTGTGCAGCTTCGAAGGCGACAGGCATTCGCGCATGCGAATTCTGCGCGCTCTGAAGAACCGCTACGGAACAACTGACGAGGTCGGCCTGTTCGACATGGACGAAACCGGCATCAGCAGTGTTGTCGATCCGGCCCAGATGTTCGTCGGATCATCGAACTCGCCGGGCACCTGCCTGACGGTTGCGCTTGAGGGCAAGCGAGCGATGATCGTCGAAATCCAAGCGCTCGTCGACCCCCAGGAGGGCGGCGGCTCACCCAGGAGGGTGGTCAACGGACTCGATTCTTCCCGCGTGGCTATGAACATCGCTGTTGTCGGCCGCAGTTTGGAACAGAGCATCAGCGGACGCCACGACGTCTACGTGTCGACCGTCGGCGGCATCAAACTGTCTGAGCCCGCAGTCGACCTGGGGGTCTGTTTGGCCCTGGCAGGCGCATATGCGGGAAGGCCGCCCAAAGACAGACTGGTCGCAGTGGGCGAAATCAGCCTGTCCGGTGAAATTCGGCGGGTTCCCGGAATTCAGCAGCGCCTGATTGAAGCGTCCCGGTTGGGTTTCAGCCGCGCCATCGTCGCAAAAGGCTCTCTCACCGACATCACGGTGCCGGAGGGCATGCGCGTGGCCGAATGCACCACTCTGCGCGATGCCGTCGACATTGCCTACAGCTGAGTGCGGCTGCGCTGAGCCTTTTGTGCATGCTGCCGGCAGGAGTGAACACTGCCTGCCGGCATTTCAGCTTCGGTGTTGTCAGTCGATCGCCTTCGCGTGACGGCGGGCAGTCTGCACGTAGTGCGCGGCTGACTGCGGCAGGAAGTCGAGCTCTTCCTGGGTCAGTTCACGGCGAACCTTGGCGGGAGCACCCGCAACAAGCGACCCATCGGGAACCTTGGTGCCTTCCAGAACCAGCGCACCGGCGGCCACCAGGCAGTCCTTGCCGATCTCTGCCCCGTTCATGATGGTGGCGGACATGCCGATGAGCGTGCGATCACCGATTGTGCAGCCGTGAACCACCGCGCTGTGGCCGACCGTGACGTCATTGCCCACAGTGCAGGGATAGTCTTCGTCAGCGTGCAGAACCACATTGTCCTGCAGGTTGGTGCGCTCTCCTACCGAAATCGTCGCGGTATCACCGCGGACTGAAACCCCGTAGAAGGCGCTGGAGTCTTCAGCCATGATCACGTCACCGGAAAGGGTGGCCGTGGGAGCGAGAAATGCGGCGTCGTCAGCTTTCGGGACGCCATTGTCCAGAGGAATGATGTGTGCCATGTCACCATCCTAGCCAGACACGAGCACAGAAGCAGAAAGACACGTGCCTTTCGGTCACGTGTCTTCCAGATCAGCTGACAGCATCAGCGGCAACAGCAGAATCAGCTGTCTTTGCTGTCGGCCTTGCTGTCCTTCTTGCTGGCTTTGCCGTCCTTTTTGTCGGCTTTATCGTCTTTGCCGTCTTCGTCGCTGTCCTTTTCGGGCTCGTCAATGACGGTGAAGGGGTGCGGTGGGCTTGTGACTTCACCCAGTTTCACAACCAACTGGTATTCGCCGGGTTCAAAGCTGTCGGCGGTTTTGTTGCAGTTCTTGTCTGTGGGCACCAGCGACCAGGACAGAGTGGTGTTCTTCGCGGTTCCCGGCGCGAACACACGCTGTTCGTCCTGCCCATCAGAGGAGCACCACGCTGAATCCCACACTGTCTTGTCATCCTGCTGGATGATGAACTGCTGCGAAGCAGAACCGACCTCAATCTGGCAGGCGGCCGAGTGTTCGTTCTTGACGTTGAGAGTCATGGTGGCTTTATCGCCGGGCTTGTACTCCTTTTTGTCCATTCCCGCAGCGAGAGTCACCTGGTCGACAGGACACGTGCCGCTGGCCTCATCGCCTTCGGGCCCGGGAGCCTGCTCCTGCTGTTCCTCTTCGGCCTTCCCAGCAGCCGCTTCCTGCTGGTCGGCAGGTTTGGCGGTCTGCTCGCCTGAACCTGACAGAGCCTGCACGAGCAGAACGATTCCGACGATGAACAGGGCGAGGATGAGCACAGCCAAGCCCAGCACCGTCATTCGGCGGCGTCGGTACACTTCGGGAGGATGGCGGCGCACAGGCGCTGCCGGCCTCGGAGCATTGGAAGGAGTCATCCCTTTGAGCGTACGTCGCCACACCGATTCCGTCCGTGGGACACACCGCCGACCGGCCGATCTCGAGGCTCTGCACACCGCTGTCATCGACTGGTTCGCCCAGCACGAACGCCCCCTGCCCTGGCGGAAGCCGGGCACCTCCGCCTGGGGTGTTCTGGTGTCCGAGGTGATGTCCCAGCAGACCCCCATGTCCCGAGTGGCACCTCGTTGGACCGAGTGGATGCGGAAGTGGCCCACTCCAGCGGATCTGGCATCCGCCTCGACCGCGGATGTGCTGCTGGCCTGGGACACGCTCGGCTACCCAAGGCGTGCTCTGCGGCTGCAGGAGTGCGCTCAGGCAATCGTCACTGATCACGGCGGGAACGTGCCGCACGATGAGGAGGTGCTGGTGGGCCTGCCGGGGATCGGGGCGTACACGGCGGCTGCCGTTGCGGGATTCGCCTTCGGTGCGCGCACAGCGATTCTGGATGTCAACATCCGCAGGGTTCTTGCCCGCGCAGTCGACGGCCACGAACACCCCGGCAACGCGACAAAAGCAGAAACGGCGTGGGCCCGCGAACTGCTGCCGGAATCACCGCAGCGTTCGGTCCGCTGGAATGCGGGGACCATGGAGCTCGGCGCTTTGGTGTGCACCTCCCGCAGTCCGCAGTGTGATGAGTGTCCGCTGCTGGCTCAGTGCGCGTGGGTTGCTGCGGGCAAACCCGCAAGCCCCGAACGCAAACCGAAAACGCAGGCTTGGCATGGCACGGATCGTCAGCTGCGCGGGGCGATCATGGGTCTGCTGCGCACCTCCCACGGCACACCGGTGCGAGCGGATCTGCTTGTTGCGGACACCGTGGATTTCGATGTGGATGCGGCCGCCCTGCTGCCGGAGAAAGTGCAGGACGGCATAGCGAAGGTCCGTCGGCTGGCTGACGGTGAAAGGATTGCGCGCCTCGTAGATGACCTTGAGGCCGATGGGCTGCTGTGCCGTCAGACGGCAGAGCAGTCAGGAGAGCGCTGCAGCGTTCTTACGCTTCCGCAGGCGCAGTCTCCGTCAGATCAATGATCATGCGCTTATTGCCCAGTGTGTTGGGTTTGACGCGGGCCAGGTCGAGGAACTCGGCGGTTCCTTCGTCAGTTGAGTGCAGGAGCTCCTGAAAAACGGTTGGGGAAACCGGGATGCCCGAAATCTGCTCAAAGCCGAGGCTGGTGAAGAACTCGGTTTCGAATGTCAGGCAGAAGACCTTTTTGATGCCCATGATGCGGGCTTCTTCCAGCAGGGTCGTGATGAGTGTGCGGCCCACTCCCCTGCGGCGGTAGTCCGGACTGGTTGCAACCGTGCGAACTTCTGCGATTTCGTCCCAGAACACGTGCAGGGCAGCACAGCCGGCGAGGGTTTCAGTGCCGTCTTCGGCGATGTCGACGATCACCCGGAACTGCTGCAGCGCTTCGAAGTAGCTGACCATGTCCTTGGCCACCAGGACGCGTTCTTCGACCAGCGGCTGGGTCAGTGCGTTGATCTTCGCGGCGTCAGTAGTACGTGCCCGGCGCAGAAACAGGCCGCTTTCAAGCCGAATGGGCGAATAGGCGGCTGACAGCTGCTGGGCGACGGGGTCTGCGGGTGCATTGGCGGGCATGCTCTCAGTGTAGAAGGGCCCGCGAACGGTGTTCCGTTCGCGGGCCCTTCTGGCTTTCAGCTGAGGCGATCAGCTGTCGGTGGAGGTTTCTGCTCCGGCTTCGCGGGCGGCTCCCCCGTCCGAGTTGTCGCCTGCGCTGTGCGAAGCGGCGGCGTTGGCCGGACCGGCTTCGGCAATAGCACCGGTTTCGTCTTCGTCGTCAGCGCCGACCTTGACGGGTACGCGGTTTTCGCTGACGCCCTTGAATGTGAATTCGGCGTCTGCGCCTTCGCCTTCGACATCGACGTAGATGGTCTGTCCGGGGCGGATTTCGTTGAACAGAATCCGTTCGGACAGCGGGTCTTCGATTTCGCGGGCGATGGTGCGGCGCAGCGGGCGCGCACCGAGCACCGGGTCGAAGCCGCGGTCTGCCAGTACCTGACGTGCGTCCTGGGACACGTCGATCGTCATGGACTGGTCGGCCAGGCGGTCGCTGAGGCGGTTGATGAACAGGTCGACGATCTTGATGATGTCTTCCTTGTTCAGCTGCGGGAACACGATGGTGTCGTCAACGCGGTTGAGGAACTCGGGACGGAAGTGCTGCTTGAGCTCTTCAGATACGCGCTGCTTCATGCGGTCGTACGATGCGTCCGAGTCACCTTCCACCTGGAAGCCCATGGGGGTGCCGCGGTTGATTTCGCGGGTTCCCAGGTTGGTGGTCATGATGATGATCGTGTTCTTGAAGTCGATTTCGCGGCCCTGCGAGTCTGTCAGACGGCCGTCTTCCAGAATCTGCAGGAGCGAGTTGAAGATGTCGGCGTGAGCCTTTTCGACTTCGTCGAACAGCACAACCGAGAACGGGTTGCGGCGGACCTTTTCGGTCAGCTGACCGCCTTCGTCGTAGCCGACGTAGCCGGGAGGCGAACCGAACAGGCGCGACACCGTGTGTTTCTCGGAGAACTCCGACATGTCCAGCGTGATGAGCGCTGATTCATCGCCGAACAGGAATTCGGCCAGAGCCTTGGCCAGTTCGGTCTTGCCGACGCCGGTGGGGCCGGCGAAGATGAACGAACCCGAGGGACGACGGGGGTCTTTCAGACCGGCACGGGTACGGCGAATAGCACGCGAGATCGACTTGACGGCTTCCTTCTGGCCGATGATCCGCTTGTGCAGTTCGTCTTCCATGCGCAGCAGACGCGAGGACTCTTCCTCCGTGAGCTTGAAGACCGGGATTCCGGTGGACTGAGCCAGAACTTCCGCAATGAGCTCTTCGTCGACGATTGCTCCGGCGCCCTGGTTTTTCTTCTTCCAGTCCTTTTCAGCGCTGTCGCGCTGTTCCGTCAGGTCCATTTCCTCCTGGCGGGCATTCGCGGCGGTTTCGAAGTCCTGCTTGCTGATGGCAGCTTCTTTGCGCTTCTTGGCGTCGGCGATCTTGTCGTCGAGTTCCTTGAGCTCAGACGGCTGAGACATGCGGGTGATGCGCAGCTTCGCACCGGCTTCGTCGATCAGATCGATTGCCTTGTCAGGCAGGAACCTGTCGTTGATGTAGCGGTCCGAAAGGTTCACAGCAGCTGCCAGCGCACCATCGGTGATGGTCACCTTGTGGTGGTTTTCGTACTTGTCGCGCAGACCCTTCATGATCTTGATGGCGTCCGACAGTGTGGGTTCGGGCACCTGAATGGGCTGGAAGCGACGTTCGAGCGCTGCGTCCTTTTCGATGTTCTTGCGGTACTCGTCCAGCGTTGTCGCACCGATGGTCTGCAGTTCTCCGCGGGCGAGCATCGGCTTGAGGATCGAGGCTGCGTCAATTGCGCCTTCAGCTGCACCGGCACCGACGAGGGTGTGGATTTCGTCGATGAACAGGATGATGTCGCCGCGGGTGCGGATTTCCTTGAGCACCTTCTTCAGGCGCTCTTCGAAGTCACCGCGGTAGCGCGAACCGGCGACCAGCGAACCGAGGTCAAGCGTGTACAGCTGCTTGTCCTGCAGCGGTTCGGGGACATCGCCGGCGACGATCGCCTGGGCGAGGCCTTCCACAACGGCGGTCTTGCCCACACCGGGTTCGCCGATGAGCACCGGGTTGTTCTTGGTGCGGCGGGACAGCACCTGCATGACGCGGTTCTGCTGTTCGCGGCGGCCGATGACGGGGTCGAGGCTGCCTTCGCGGGCTGCCTGCGTGAGGTTGCGGCCGAACTGGTCGAGCACCAGCGAACCGGACGGCTGGCCCTCTTCGCGACCGCCCGCTCCGGCTGTTGCGGGCTCCTTGCCCTGGTAACCGGAGATGAGCTTGATGACTTCCTGGCGTACACGCGGGAGGTCAGCGCCGAGCTTGACGAGCACCTGTGCGGCTACGCCTTCGCCTTCGCGAATGAGGCCCAGCAGAATGTGTTCCGTGCCGATGTAGGTGTGGCCCAGCTGCAGGGCTTCGCGGAGCGAAAGTTCGAGGACCTTCTTGGCACGCGGTGTGAAGGGAATGTGTCCGGAAGGGGCCTGCTGGCCTTCGCCGATGATTTCGGCGACCTGGTCGCGGACCTGCTCGAGAGAGATGTCCATGCTTTCCAGTGCCTTGGCAGCAATGCCCTCGCCTTCGTGGATGAGGCCGAGCAGGATGTGTTCCGTGCCGATGTAGTTGTGCTTGAGCAGCTTGGCTTCTTCCTGAGCCAAGACCACTACTCGTCGGGCGCGGTCGGTAAACCGTTCGAACATTAGCCCTCCTGGGTCGCTGTACGGTCCGTAATGTCTAGCACCATAACCACGCGGGAGCCGGTTTTATTGCGATTTCGCCCTCAGCCGAAGCGTTTCGGCTGAGGGCGAAATTCTGCTGGAATCGCTGCTGTGTCAGTGGGCTTTGTCGTAGGCCTCGACGATGTCGGCGCGGATGCGGCCGCGGTCGGAGACGTCGTAGCCCTTGCTGCGGGCCCAGTCACGGATCTCCGCGAGGTCTGAGCGGGAAGCCTTCGGGCTGGCGGTCTTGCGGCCGGTTGATGCGGGGCGCTCTGCGCGGCGGGCGACTTTGACGTAGCCGGCCAGCAGTTCGCGAAGCCGCGAGGCGTTGTCTGCGGTCAGTTCGATTTCGTAGAGCTTGCCGTCGATGCCGAATTCAACGGTTTCGTCGGCATTTTCACCAGTCAGATCGTCAATGAGGACGGTCGTCACCTTGCGAGCCATCGTGTTGGTCCTTTCGTGGATCTTCAGAAACGTCCTGCGGCTCGGCTGCGCTGTCACGCTCAGTGGTTTCACGCTGCGCGTTTTCGCGCTGAGCCTTGTGGATTTCCATTTCTGCGTAGTAGCGGTCCATTTCCTTCCGCTCTGTGCTGTCGGACTTGATAATGGCACGCAGAACGTACCAGAAAAGAAGCCCAACCACGATGGAAGGAAGAAGCACCCTCAAATATTCCACAGGAATCCCTAACGATCAAAACCTATAAGAGCCATTGAAATGAACAGTGATTATATTCTCAGTAATCCAAAGGCTTAACGAATGGGAAGAGCACGGTTTCGCGAATACCGAGGCCGGTCAGCGCCATGAGCAGGCGGTCGATTCCGATGCCGACACCGCCGGTCGGGGGCATTCCGTGTTCCATTGCCCGCAGGAACTCTTCGTCCAGCGGCATGGCCTCGTCGTCGCCCTTGGCAGCGTCCTTGGCCTGTGCTTCGAAGCGCTCCCGCTGAATTACCGGGTCAACGAGCTCCGAATAGCCGGTTGCCAGTTCAAAGCCGCGAACGTAGAGGTCCCACTTTTCGACGACGCCCTTCTTTTCGGGGTGCTCACGAACAAGCGGCGACGTGTCGACGGGGAAGTCGGTCACGAAGATCGGGCCGTCGAGCTTGCCTTCGTGGAAGTGCTCCCACAGTTCTTCCACGTACTTGCCGTGGGACTTGAATACGCCTTCCATGTCGACATTGTGCTTGTCGGCAATGCGCACGAGTTCTTCAATGGGCGTTTCCGGCGTAATGTCCTCCCCGGATTCCGCGGCCAGTGATTCGTACATTGAGATCCACGGCCATTCACCTCCGAGGTCATATTCAGTTCCGTCATAAAGGGTGACGGTGGTAGATCCGGTGGCGTCAATTGCTGCGTTCTGAATGAGCTTTTTAGTCAGAGCAGCAGCGGATTTGAAATCGCCATACGCTTCATAGAATTCAAGCATTGCGAATTCCGGAGAATGTGTGGCGTCGACACCTTCATTGCGGAAGTTGCGGTTGATTTCGAAGATCTTGTCAAGGCCGCCGACAACTGCCTTCTTGAGGAACAGTTCGGGTGCAATGCGCAGGAACAGCTCCATGTCGTAGGCGTTGATGTGGGTTTTGAAGGGCCGTGCGGCCGCACCGGACGGGATCACCTGAAGCATGGGGGTTTCGACTTCGATGAAGCCTTCGTCTTCGAAGGTGTGGCGCAGGGACGACATGACCTTGGAGCGGGTGCGCACCATGTCCCTGGCTGCCGGGCGCATGATCAGGTCCAGGTAGCGCTGGCGTACGCGGCCCTCTTCGTCGAGCTGGGTGTGCATCGGCGGCAGCGGACGGACGGCCTTCGAGGCCATCTGCCAGCTGTCGGCCATGACGGAAAGCTCACCGCGGCGCGAGGAAATAACGCGGCCGTGGAGGAACACGTGGTCGCCCAGGTCGACATCGGCTTTCCACTGGCTGAGGGCTTCTTCGCCGACTTCCTTCAGCGACAGCATGCCCTGCAGCTGGGTGCCGTCGCCGGCCATGAGGGTTACGAAGCACAGTTTTCCGGTGTTGCGCTGAAAAACTACGCGGCCGGCAACGCCGACGACGTCCTCGGTTTCTTCGCCGGCTTCGAGGTGCGCGTACTTGTCGCGGATTTCGCCGAGGCTGTGGGTGACGCCGACCCGCACGGGGTAGGCTTCACGGCCTTCTTCCAGCAGCCGAGCGCGCTTTTCCTTGCGGATGCGCAGCTGTTCGGGGTCGAGGTGTTCGGGAGTTTCGGCGTCTGCGCCGCCAGCGGGCACAGTTGCGGCATTGTCAAGATTTTCAGGCATGGTCTAAGGATAGCGAAGGAGCGCGTACCTCCTGGCCGCCCGTTCAGCACCGCAGCTCACGTCGGAAGAGCTCAGACCAGGAGGTCGAGGATGTTCTGCGCCTGCTGGTCGGTGATTGTTCCGTTGGCAAGCGCCCGCTGCACCGTCGCGCGTGCCACAGCACGGTAGGAATCACCCGTGCCGGCCAGTTCTCCCGCTGTTTCGTCAAGCGCTGTCAGGTGGGCTCGCACTGTCGATGCGTCGCCGCGGGAAACCGGCCCAGTGAGGGTGCGCACTCCGCTGCGCAGCACATTCGACGTGCTCGCCGCCACCAGCTCCCCAAGCACCTGGCCCGGATCTTCGATCCCGATGGATTCGAGCATTTCCATGGCCTGGGCGATGACAACGCTCACGTGGTTTGACGCGTGCGAACACGCCGCGTGGTACAGAGCGCGGTCAGCTTCGGCCACAACGAACGGCTCGCCGCCGATTTCCACTGCGAGCGCCTGCCCAATGGCCAGGAATGTCTTCGGCCCGGTCACCGCAATCGATGTGCGGCGAAGCCGTTCAAGATCCATCGAGGTTCCCGTGAACGACAGGGCCGGGTGCAGCGCGAGTGTGATCGCTCCTCGGGCGGCAGCGGGCGCCAGAATGTCCGCCCCGTACCGGCCCGAGAAGTGCATGACGATCTGCCCCGGCGAAAACCGTCCGAGCTCAGCAAGACCGGACACAAGATCACCCAGCTGATCATCCGGCACCGTGAAGATGACCAGTTCGGCCCGCTCGAGGATTTCCTCCACCTCGAGAATGGGGATGCCCGGAAGCATCGCCTCGGCGCGGTCGAGAGTGGTTTCAGAACCCCCTGTGACTCCCACGATCGCGTGCCCGGCCCCTCGCAGGGTTGCGCCGATGACAGCACCGACTTTTCCGGTGCCGATGATGCCGACTCCTAGGCGAGTTTGGTCGTCCAGGTTCACGTGTGTCCTCTCAGGCGGCGTCCATGGCTGCACGCGCGCGCTGGGTGTGCTGCGCGTAGTCAAACAGGAGCTTCCGTGCGGTGTGTTCGTCCAGGTGTTCAAGGTACGGCCTGACCGGACCGCGGGTGGAGTGCAGGTAGATGGTTGCGACCTTGAATGACCTTTGGATGGGCCCCTGATTCCAGCCGAGCGATTGCACGCGGGCGTGGGGTACGAAGATTGCCCGACGGGTGAATCGGCCGGTGCGCACAGCCATGACCCCCTTAGTGACGGCCCATCCGGCGCGGGCGCGGTTGAGCGGGTCAAGCCAGCGGGTCCGCCCGGGCTGCTGGGCGAACAGACCCGGCACCCCGGCAGGTTTGCGGAATGTGCCGGCCACCGCCTCGTGAATGACATCGCCAGGAGCAACAGCGTGTCCGGAGTTGAGTTCGCCCACACCTTCGGGCAGCACCAGACCCATGAGCGTCTGCACGTCAGTCAGCGAGCCCACCGGAAGGAGGGTCTTGCCTTCTTTGCCGGAATCGCCGGCGGTGTTGAACATGACCCGGTACCAACCGGCGATCCGCCACATGAACGGCTGGCGGATTTCAACGGCCTGCAGACGGTCAAGCGGCACCAGCACCCGTTCGGTGGAGAAAACTCCCTGGCTGATCTGCACGCCGTCGCCGGTGAGCTTCGCTGAGAAGTTCCCGTGTTTGAGGTTGCTGGTGACCATTTGGAATGTGGCGATCACGAAGCCGAATGCCATGGGCGCCATGGTGGTGAGCACTGCGAAAAGGGCTTCAATGTTCATGTAGCCGCCCACAGCAAGTGCGATGCACACGCCGATTGCCGCAATCGCCAGCAGAATCAGGGCGAGTGAAATGAAAACGCCGGTGGACAGAAACGCGGCCAGGATTGTTCGGTGCAGCGGAACGCGAACGAGTTCGCCGTCGGGTTTGATCCGCCCGCTGCGCGTGTACGGCGCGATGAGTTCCTGGAACGATCCCGCGAGGTCGTTGCCGACACCCTCCGCGTGCCCGCTGAGCGCTGACACGATCTTGGCACCGGCTGGCATGCCGGGTGCGTCCGGGTTGTGCTGGGTGCCGCTGGCATCCCGCCCCCGGTGACGCGGCTGGCCGGGCTGATTCTGCAGCCCGGGATGACCGTGCTGGACGGCATCTGACGAGGCGCCGCTCACCTGCCCGCCTGCATAGCCGGCCGCCGGGGCGGTCTGATTGGGGTGGGGGGGTGCAGCCCCTGGGAGGGAGTCTGCAGGACCGGCCGGCGCTGCGGCGGCCTTGGCGGTGCGGACGTTTGCCAGGATGATGTCGCGCAGCTGTTCGGCCTGTGCCTTCTTCAGGTACAGGATGGTGATGTTGGAGTCGCTTCCGCCGGCAACATCAAAAACGAGTGTTGCTAGACCGAGAATGCGTGCCAGGAATGGCTGTTGGACATCGACGGACTGGATGCGCATAAAGTTCGCGTGGCGGTGTGCTTTGGCCACGATGCCGTGTTTGAACTCGACCACCCGGTCGTCATAGCGGTAGGCGGTCTTCTTCCACTGCAGGTACAGCAGGCCGACACCGGCTGCGACGATGACGAAGATGCCCAGAAGGGGCAGCAGGAAGAACATCACCGGCACACGGCCGATGGCTTCCGACCCTTCGCGCAGAGCACCTCCGCCCGTGAAGATCGCGCCGATCAGGTTCGGCAGCAGATTGCCGGCGAAGATGACGATTCCGAAGAATGCCGCAACCAGGAAGCCTCCCATCTGCATGACGGGAGTCATCGGGTGAACCCTGTGCCAGACGCCGGGTGCGAGGCGCTTCTGAGGCGCAGCCATCACAGACCCGCCAGGCCGCTCTGGCCGCGTTCAGACAGCAGTTCGCGCAGACGGTCAGCGTCGGCGCGCTTGAGGCCGGGCACCGTGGCGTCCGACCCTGCTGATGCGGTGTGCAGCGTGACGGTGGCAAGCCCGAAGAACCGTTCCAGCGGGCTTGCGGTGACATCGACGTACTGCATGCGCGCATAGGGAACGACGGCGGTTCGGCGGTACATGATGCCGCTTTCAATCAGCAGATCCGTGGGCCGGATCTTGTAGCCCATGGCGCTGACCTGACGGAAGATGAAGATGCACCGCACAAGCGGGCCGCCCAGTGTGAACAGCAGAGCAAAGATAAGCATCCACGGTTTGGCGAAGTCGAGCGTGAAGTAGGCCCCGATGGCCATCGCACTGGTGATGGCCGCACTGATGATCGTGTTGAGCAGCCGCACCAGGGCAAGCCGCTTGTCTACGGGGATGAGGTCGGGTTCGCGCAGGGGAATGCTCATGCGGCTGCTCCTGAAGGATCGTCCGGCGGCAGTTGGCAGAAACGTTCGACCACGATTCCGACGGTCATCAGAGCCGCGGCCACAACAAAAGTACCGAACATGGCCATTGCTGAGCCAGTGCGGAGAAAACCAGCAGACAGCAGAATGTAGATGCCCGAACCCAAGTACCACCCTGACAGCGCGGCCCCGGTCAGCGAGCACGCTTTGGCCATCATGGCGACTCGGGCGGCCTGCAGCGGGTCGATCGGCTGCTTGCGCTCACCGTCGTTCCACCTCTTGATCGGAATGCCGAGCACCAGGAGCGTGCCGCCCAGCAGGAGCATGCCGACGATTGCCGGCCACGGCACTTCGGGAGCGGGACTGCCCCAGCTTTCCAGGACCCAGGATCCGGCGGCCCCAACCATGAGCCCGATGGCCCCGCCTGCCAGAAGGTTCGATGCTTTTGTCGGGCGCATGTCAGTCCAATCGGCGAACGGTCTGCGCCGGATCGGCTGTCTGAACGTGTTCGCCGGCAGCGCTCACGAGAACCTGTTCGCCGCCGAAGCCAATACGCGCCTGCGGCCGGATTTCTGCCCACGGTACGAGCACGAAAGCACGTTCGTGCGCCCTGGGGTGCGGCAGCGTGAGAACCGGGTCGTCGCTGAGAATCTGCGCTTCGGGACTGTCGATGTCTCGGCCTGACTCAGCCAGCCGAACGATGTCGATGTCGAGTGTGCGTGGCCCCCAGCGGACCTCGCGCACCCGGCCCTGAGCCACCTCGATCCCCTGCAGGGAAGCCAAGAGTTCGCGCGGACTGCAGTCAGCTTCAACGACGGCCGCGCAGTTGACGAAGTCGTCCTGCTCCACTCCCCCGACGGGCGCGGTCGAATAGAACCCGGACGTCTGCACGACGCGGACCCGCGGCAGGCGGTCAATGGCGCGCAGGGCGTCTTCCAGCTGCCCGCGCGGGTTGTCGCGGTTGGCTCCCATCGACAGGACCGCTGTTATCCGCTGGTCTGACGAGGTGCCGCTCGCCTGAGCGCCCTCACTCGCCGTGCCGCTGCTGACGGCTTCTGCCCGAACTGTGACGTCCGTGAAGTCATGGGCGATCGGCGCCGACGGTTTGTGCACCGTGACTTCAACCTGGCAGGGAATCGTGATGGTCCCAGCGATGGCATCGGCAATGCGAGCGGCAAGGGCTTCTATCAGGTCGTAGCGTTCGGTGCTGACGATCGAGGCCGCAAGGTCGGCCACTGCCCCGTAGTCAACCGTGTCCTCCAGGCGGTCGGTGCTGGCGGCGCGGCTGAAGTCGCCCCTGAGCCTGACGTCCACACTGAATTCCTGGCCGTCGGTCTTTTCGAAGTCGAAAACACCGTGGTGGCCGTAGGCACGCAGGCCTGTCAGGTGGATTTCGTGCGTCATTTCCGCTGCTTCTTCAGCTGGTAGTCGTGACCGGCTTTGTCGATCGCATCGCACACAGCGGCAGCCACATACGAGGTGCGGGCGTCGTGCACGCGCACAGCCCACGCTCCCGCGCGGGCGGACACGGCGGTGATTGCTGCGGTTGCGGCATCCCGGTCAGCCTCGCTGGCGGCTGCCGGGTTGTCGGGATTGATGAGCGAGGCCAGGAAGCGCTTGCGCGATCCAGCAACCAGCAGTCGATAGCCCAGCTGGTTGAATTCATCGATTCCGGCCATCAGCTGCCAGTTGTGCTCGGCATCTTTTGCAAAGCCCAGACCGGGATCGAGGATGATCCGCTCACTCTTCACCCCGGCGTCCAAAGCCGCGTCAACGCGCTCCAGAAGTTCATCGCGGACCTCGGCCACCACATCGTCATAGGTGTGGGTGGCACGCGCGTCCGTCAGCAGACCCCGCCAGTGCATGACAATGAGCTCAGCATCGGATTTCGCGGCAACATCAAACATGCGGCTGTCCATTTTGCCGGCCGAAACGTCGTTGATGATGTGCGCGCCGACGTCCAAAGCGCGCTCCATGGTGGAGGCCCGCATCGTGTCAACGCTGACCGTCACACCTTCGGACACGAGCTTTTCGACAACCGGCACGACGCGTGCGATCTCTTCGTCTTCCGGCACTCGGGTTGAGCCGGGGCGAGTTGATTCACCGCCGACGTCGATGATGTCCGCGCCCTGTTCGACAAGGTTGAGCGCGTGCTCAACCGCTTTGTCGTAGTCGAGGTAGCGGCCTCCGTCGGAAAAGGAGTCAGCCGTTACGTTGAGCACGCCCATGATCTTGGTGCGCATGTGCTTCACCCGCCCTGGATCAGACTGATGGCCTCTGCGCGGCTTGCGGGATCGCGCAGCTGTCCGCGCACCGCCGAGGTCAGGGTTTTCGCGCCGGGCTTCTGCACTCCGCGCATCGACATGCACAGGTGCTCAGCTTCGACTACGACGATCACGCCGCGGGCGTTGAGGTTGTCCACCAGGGCGTCCGCGATCTGAGTGGTGAGCCTTTCCTGCACCTGCGGGCGTCGGGCATAGACCTCGACCAGGCGGGCGAGCTTCGACAGTCCCGTCACGCGGCCCTCCGGGCCGGGGATGTATCCCACGTGGGCCTTGCCGTGGAACGGCAGCAGGTGGTGTTCGCACATCGAGAACATTTCGATGTCTTTGACGAGCACCATTTCGTCGTACCCGATGTCGAAGCTGACTTCGAGGAGGTCGTCTGCTGTCTGGCCCAGGCCCCGGCACAGGTCGGCATAGGACTTTGCGACCCGCTTGGGCGTGTCTTTCAGACCGTCGCGGTCGGGGTCTTCGCCGATGGCTTCGAGGATGCTGCGGACGGCAGCTTCGATCTTGGGCAGATCCGCCATCAGCGGTCGTCCTCTGAACCGTGCGGAGGCTGCTGGTCAGGGTGCTCCGGGTAGCCAGGGTACTGGTAGCCGGGGTTCTGCTGGCCCGGGTAACCCGGCTGGCCGTACTGGTTCTGCTGGCCGTAGGGATCCTGCTGAGTGTTCTGGCCTGACTGTTCAGCAGAGCCCTGCGAGTTTTCCTCCTGCTGGCGGCGCTCTTCAGCGCGGCGAGCAACGGCATCGCGCCAGTCGCCGGCGTTTTCGCGGCGCTCCGGCGGTGTGATGGGCGGAATGTCAGAGACCGGGCGGTCTTCGCTGGTCAGCCACACTTCGCGCTTCGGTGCTTTCTGCACGTCGGCGAAGATGCGCTTGAGGTCAGCTTCGTCGAGGGTTTCGCGTTCCAGCAGTTCGTAGGCCAGCTGGTCGAGGATCGCGCGGTTGGTGTTGAGAGCCCAGTAGGCGTCGGCGTGGGCCGTGTCGATGAGTGTGCGCACTTCTTCGTCGATGATGAGCTTGGTGGCCTCTGCTGTGCCGACCTCACCCGTGCCTCCGCGGCCGGCGAACGGGTCGCCGCCTTCGTCGCCGAGCTTGACCATGCCGATCTTTTCGCTCATGCCGTACTGGGTGACCATTTTGCGGGCCGTGCCGGTGGCCTTTTCGATGTCGTTCGACGCACCGGTCGAAGGATCGTGGAACACGATTTCCTCGGCGGCACGACCGCCGATCGCGTAAGCCAGCTGGTCCAGCAGTTCGTTGCGGGTGACCGAGTACTTGTCTTCTGTCGGCATGACCATGGTGTAGCCGAGAGCCTTGCCGCGCGGCAGGATGGTGATCTTCGTGACCGGGTCGGTGTGGTTCATCGCCGCAGCGACCAGCGCGTGTCCGCCTTCGTGGTAGGCGGTGACCATGCGCTCTTTATCGTTCATCAGGCGGGTGCGCTTCTGCGGACCGGCGATCACACGGTCAATGGCTTCGTCCATGATCGTGTTGTCGATGACGGTCTGGTTCGAACGCGCTGTGAGAAGTGCGGCTTCGTTCATGACGTTTGCAAGGTCAGCACCGGAGAAACCGGGCGTGCGCTTGGCAACGGCGTTCAGGTCGACTTCATCAGCCAGGGGCTTGCCCTTTGAGTGGACCTTGAGGATGTGCGCACGGCCCTTCATGTCGGGTACTTCTACCGCGATCTGACGGTCGAAGCGGCCCGGGCGCAGCAGCGCGGGGTCAAGCACGTCGGGCCGGTTGGTGGCCGCCATGAGGATGATGTTCTTCGTGGGGTCGAAGCCGTCCATTTCGACCAGCAGCTGGTTGAGCGTCTGTTCGCGTTCGTCGTTTCCGCCGCCCATGCCGGCGCCGCGCTGACGGCCGACCGCGTCGATTTCGTCAATGAAGATGATGCACGGCGAATTGTCCTTCGCCTGTTCGAAAAGGTCGCGCACACGGCTGGCGCCAACACCGACGTACATTTCGACGAAGTCCGAACCGGACATCGAGAAGAACGGAACCCCCGCCTCGCCGGCTACGGCACGAGCAAGCAGGGTCTTACCGGTACCGGGTGAACCGTACAGCAGAACACCCTTGGGGATCTTCGCCCCCACATCGGTGAACTTCTTCGGCTCGGACAGGAACTCCTTGATCTCTTCGAGTTCCTCGAGGGCTTCGTCGACACCTGCGACATCGGCGAAGGTGACGTCAGGTTCTTCCTTCTGGATCATCTTCGCCTTGGACTTGCCGAAGTTCATGATTCCGCCCGCGCCGGCAGACATGCGCGTCAGCAGGAACCAGAACACGAGTCCGATCAGCAGGAACGGAACCAGGTTCAGAAGAAGAGACGTCAGGAACGACCGCTTGGGCACCTCGTCCGTGAAGCCCTTGGAAACATCAGCCGAGTCAACAGCCTTGACCACCTGTTCACCGCGGGGCTCAACGTAGAAGAACTGCACCCGCTTGCCGTACTCGCGGTCGCCTACCTTGAAGTCGTCCTTCAGCACCATGTCGACGCGCTGATCGCCGTCGACGACCTTGACCTGTTCGACTTTCTTGTCTTCGAGAAGCTGCAGACCCTGGTTGGTGTCAATGCGCTTGAAACCGCCCCCGGCCAGGAGCGAAGCTCCGATCGACACGATGATGAGGGCAAGAACAACCCAGACGAATGGGCCGCGGGCCCACTTCTTGACAGCGGGCGTGTTCACTTTCTTATCTGCCATTGGCTCTTCTCTGTGCGGTTCCGGTCGCGGTGGGCGGGTGGTTCGGTTCAGCTGTAGACGTGCGGCGCCAGGGTGGCGACGAACGGCAGGTTGCGGTACTTCTCCGCGTAGTCGAGGCCGTAGCCGATCACGAATTCGTTCGGCACGTCGAAGCCGGTGTAGCGGACGTCGATGTCGACCTTGATGGCTTCGGGCTTGCGCAGCATGGTGCAGATCTCAACGCTGGCAGCACCGCGGGACTTGAGGTTCGACAGCAGCCACGACAGGGTCAGGCCGGAGTCGATGATGTCTTCGACGATGAGCACGTGGCGGCCCGTCAGGTCGGTGTCGAGGTCTTTGAGGATGCGCACGACACCGGAGGATTTGGTGCCGGAACCGTAGGAGGACACTGCCATCCAGTCCATCGTGACGTGCGAGTGCAGTGCGCGTGCAAGGTCGGCCATGACCATGACAGCGCCCTTGAGGACACCGACGATCAGCAGATCCTTGCCTTCGTAGTCGCGGTCGATTTCAGCAGCCATTTCCCGCAGGCGGGTGTTGATCTGCTCTTCCGTTACGAGGATCTTCTCGATGTCCGATCCGAGGTCGTTCTGGTCCACTCGGTGTCCTTTCTGCTCGCGCCAGCCGAGACGCCCATCAGCATACCCGCTGGCCCTCCGTCTGGTGTGGGAAACCTTTGTCACTTCTGTGCTTCTGGCTGTCACCGGGCACGAGGCGGAGGTCATCACGGTCGGTCCGCTCAAGACTCATGCCGCTCGGCATGGACAGGGGCTGTGGGCCGCCGTTCAGAGCTCGCCACGCGCCTAGGATGTGTTCTGCACTGAGCTGATCCGGTGTGCGCAGCTGCTGATGAAGCCACTTCTGGATGACGCGAGTGCCCAGTGCTGGCGGCAGCTGTGCCGTCTGTGCGCTCAGATGATCGGCTTCTATCAGGCTTTTGGCCATACGGGCCGCCCGCCGGTCAAGGTAGTCGGCATCGAAGGCGGCAAGCTCTGCCGTGCGGGCCAGGTTGCCCTTCACGCCCTCTCCCAGATGGTCAGTCAGCGCTGGCAGCACTTGTTGTCTGAGGCGCACGCGCGTGTAGTCGGGGTCGCGGTTCATGGGGTCGTGCCACACGGGGATACGCTGTGCGTAGGCCGAGGCCACCGTCTGTCGGCGCTCAATGCCCAACAGGGGCCGCCACACGGTTCCCGTTCGCAGGCGCATACCGGCAAGTGCGCGACTGCCCGAACCGCGCAGCAAGCCCAGCAGAACAGTTTCTGCTTGGTCGTCGCGGGTGTGGCCGGTGAGAACGGCTTGCGCACCGACTGCGATGCGCGCCTCCTCAAGTGCCCCGTAGCGGGCAGAGCGGGCATTGGCTTCCAGGCCGCTGGCTGTGCGTTCGACCTTCACTGTGCGCACAACCGCGGGCAGCCCGAGCCCCATGACCATTCCGGCTGTGCGCACCGCGATGTGTGCCGACCCTGACTGTAGGCCGTGATCAACGATGACAGCGGTGAATGAGTGCTCGGTCGTCGCATCCAAGTGTGCGCACGCTGCCGCGAGCGCCACCGAGTCCGGCCCTCCGGAGACCGCGACGATGAACCGGCCGGGTTCATCCGGCAGGCAGTCGGCAACAGCACGGCGGATGACCGCTGAATCGGGATCCAGGCGAGGACGGCGATGCTGCGGCGCGAGGCCGCCGCCAGCCTTGCGCTCGCCGCCGTTCTGACCGCGGCCGCGCTGGCCGTCGCCGCGCTGGCCGCTGCTGTCCGCATTGCTTTCCATAGGTTCTACAGTGTGCCCGGAGGGTCTGACACAACCCTGGACACCCACATTTCAGGGTCTTGCAGCTCGGCTGCGCTCGGCAGGGCATCCGGTGATGACCACACGCGGTTGAAGCCGTCCATTCCCGCCTTGCGGATGACGGTGCGCACAAAACGCGCCCCGTCTTCGTACTGGGCGAGCTTGTCATCCGATCCCATGAGCCGCATGGCCGCCGCGCGCAGACCCGAGTCCGAGCGGCGGTTGGCATTGAACACGCGGCGAATGCGGCGAACACTGGGAATGACTCGTTTGCCGGCGCGGTCCATCATGACGTCGGCATGGCCTTCCAGCAGCGTCATGATTGCGGTGACGTCTTCCATTGCGCGCTGCCCCTCAGGGCTGAGTGCCGCGGTCGCCAGTGACACTTCGCCGCGCAGCGCTTCTGGCAGCTGGCCCAGAAGATCCCCCAGTGATTCATCCGTGTCCAGCAGACGGCCGATCCGGTCGATCACCTCGTCGCGAATCCACGGTGCCAGCGCCAGCTGCACGCGGTGAGTGGTTTCGTGGAAGGCAACCCACAGGCGGAAATCGCGCGGTTCGAACTCCATGCGCTGTTCCATCGCGAGGATCGTCGGTGCGTTCAGGATGAGTGCTCCCGGTCTGCGCATGGGCTCGTACTGTCCCAACACTCGGAGCGAAAGAATTCCCAGGACAGCACCCAGCTGCACGCCGTTCGTCCGCGCTTCGGCTCCGGAGCGCGCAAGCCTGAGCTTCTGCCGAGCCGTGTTGAGAGCAGTGCCGATTCCACCTCGGGAGCGGGTGCTGTCATCCGCAGCCGTACCGGATTCTGGTGAGTCCAGGTGCTCCAGCAGTTCCGTGAGCATGAGCGCATTGGCCTTCACCCAGCCCATCCGGTCGACCACGAGCACCCTGTCGGATGCCGCGCGCTGCCGGGCGGCATCTTCGACCTCGCGGCTTAGACGCATGGCGTCCAGAAGCAGGTCGAACGAGGTTTCAGCCGCTTCGCGCATTTCCAGCACGAGGGCCTCACCTTCCGCAGCCGTCACCTTCGGACCTGCGGGAGTGGATTCGCGGGCAGCGGCGAGCGCGGACGGGACGTGGAAGCGCACTGTCACCGGCACCCGCACTTGGACAGTCCGGTTACGGCCTCGTCAATGGCCTGGCGGGCACTGCCGACGCCGCCTTCCGTCATCATCGAAAACGCCAGCAGGCGGCCGTCAGCCGTGAGAACGGTTCCTGACAGGCTCGCCACAGTTGCCAGCGTGCCTGTTTTGGCTGACACCTTCCCAGCTGCCCCGCCTTCTGCGTAGCGGTAGATGAGCGTGCCGTTGAGACCACCCACCGGCATGCTGGGAATGAGCTGCGACAGGCTGTCATCGGACTGTGCGGCGGCCACGACGATGCTGGTCAGGTCGTGCGGCGAAATTCGGTTCTTGTACGACAGGCCCGATGTGTCATGCAGGTGGATGCTGCCTGTGTCGACGTTCATGTCTTTAAGCTGCTGCAGGACTTCCGCCGCCGCTGAGCTCACGGATCCTTCCGCGCCGCGAGCCAGCGCGACTTCACGGCCGAGGGCTTCCGACACGATGTTGTCTGAGTGCTGCAGAGCGTGCCGCACAACGCTGGACACCGGGGCTGACTGAACTTCGGCGATGATGGCCGGACCTTGCTGCGTGCCGGCGCCGTCGTCGTTCTTGTCTTTGCCGTCATCGCCGGTGCCGTCCGCGTGCAGCGGCGCAGCCTGTTCGGGTGGCGGTTCGGTCTGCACATCAGGGTTGCGGATGTCGACCTTGAGACCCTGGTCGGTCAGAGCGTCGGCAAAGTCGCGAAGAGCATCCCGGGCGGGTTCGGGTGTGCGCGGCGCTTTGTATTCGCCGGTTTTCGACCCCATGGAAACCATGAGCGGGTCCATGTTCGTGATGAAGCCGTATTCGATGTCGTCGCGGTCCCAGTCTTTGCTGAACCGCGGGCCGGTGTAGCGGGACACGTCCGCGTAGACCTCGACCGTGTCCACGCCGCGCTTTTTGAGTTCGTGCGCGGTGTCCTCAGCGAGTGTGCCCAGACCTGCACGGCCGTTGACGGCGCCCGGTTTGGATTCACCCTTGCCGAGCATGACGTCGCCGCCGCCCACAAGAGCCAGTGCAGCGCTGCTTCCCTCTGTGGAATCCAGGCGGGCCGATGTGGTGAACGTGTGGTCAGCCCCCAGAGCCCCGAGAGCCGCCGCTGAGGTCAGCACCTTCGTCACGGATGCCGGGGTGCGGTCCGCACCGGCGTCTTTCGTGTAGAGGACTTCGCCGGTTGCGGCATCGCGAATGTCGATGCCGGCTTTGCCCTTGAAGCCGCTTTTCTTGAACGCGTCTTCAACGACCGGGGCGATCTTCTTCGGCACGGGCGCATTGGAGTCGAGTTCCGCGATATCAAGCGCCCGAGGTGGAGTTCCGGAAAGTGCGGGAGCTGGGCTCCCGCCGGAGGTCGGCACAACGGTGAGAACGCCGGGAACTGCGTCGAGGGCATCGAGAGCGGCGTATCCGGTCAAAGCGGCCACGACAATCGCGGCAGTGCCGCCGATCGCCTTTGCACGCCCGCGCCCACTGCGGCGCTTGTTCTTGCGGGCACGTGATCTGCTCACCGATTACTCACCTCTTTCTGGCCTTCACTATGCTAATTGTGACGCCTGTCAATCATGGAATCCTTAAGGATCATCCAGCTGTAAGGAGAAAATCTCTTGGAACTTCTCGCCACCATCGAAATCCCGCAGGGTTCGCGCAACAAGTACGAAGTCGACCACGAAACCGGACGGGTCAAGCTCGACCGCTACCTGTTCACCTCGATGGCCTACCCCACTGACTACGGCTTCTTTGAGGACACGCTCGGCGAAGACGGCGACCCGCTCGACGTTCTGGTCCTGCTGCACGAATCCGTGTTCCCCGGCTGCCAGCTGGATGCCCGCCCCATCGGCGTTTTCCGCATGGAAGACGAAGCCGGCGGCGACGACAAGGTCCTCGCAGTCCTCGCTGACGACCCGCGCTTCGACGCCATCCAGGACGTCAAGGATGTCGACAAGTTCCAGCTGGACGCCATCGAGCACTTCTTCGTCCACTACAAGGACCTCGAACCGAACAAGTTCGTCAAGGGCTCCGAATGGGCTGGCCGCGAAGTCGCCGAAAAGATCGTTCAGGAATCGATTGACCGCTTCAAGGCCGAAGCCTGACCGCTGTTAAAACCTGACTGCTGAAAGCGGGTGGGAGCGGAAGCCGCTCCCACCCGCTTTTTCGTGCCTCCGGGCCCCAGCGGAACCCGAAGATGACGGCAGGTGGCAAGCGGCGCCTCGTCAGATAAGAAGCGGCCCAGCAGCGAGCAAGGCAAGAAAGTTAGGCATACCTAAGTCACGTGAAAATGAGATCTGTGCCACGCTCAGAGTATGAATCTGGACCATGTTTCGTTCGCCGCTCAGCAGGACGGTCTGCACGCCACGGCTGACCGTCTGGCAGAACAACTCGGCATCACCTACTACGACGGCGGAATCCACCCGCGGTTCGGAACGCAGAACCTGATCTTCCCGCTGGCAAACGGGCACTACCTCGAGGTCGTTGAAGCCCTCGAGCACCCGGCAGCGCTGGCAACCCCGTTCGGGCAGGCCACAAGGGCGCGGTCTGACAAGGGCGGCGGCTGGATGGCGTGGTGCGTCAGCGTCAACAACCTGGCCAAGGTCGAAGATCGCCTGGAGCGCAAAGCCGTCGACGGCAACCGCACCCCGGAAGGCTCAGAGGAAATCCACTGGAAGCAGATCGGCGTGAAGGGCGTCATCGCTGACGGCCAGCTGCCGTACTTCATCCACTGGGTCTCCCCCGCTGAACTGCACCCGTCAGCCCGCCCGCAGCGCACGCTGGACGGCAGCGGCGAACTCACCGGCGACGACGCTGTTGCCATTGAATCGCTGCAGATTGCCGGAAGCCGCGACCGCGTGCGCGACTGGCTGGGCACCGACGCCCACAAGCCCATCCCGGAAATCGGCATCGACTGGGTGGCTCCGCACGGCGAGCCGGGCATCATGTCTGTCACCTTCACCACACCGCAGGGCCGCGTCGTTCTGTAAAGGCGCGGCGGCTGCGGCGTGGATGCGCAGTGTCGCCGTGCCAAGGCAGATTCACGCTTTAATGCAACTTTGCGCGTAAATGCGCCGCATTAACGCGTGAACCTGCATTAGCGCGCAAGTTTGGCCCAGCCGCCGAGCACGCTCAGCCGCGCAAGTCTGGCCCAGCCGCCGCGACGGGCTACCCCGTCCTG